>JAAZXD010000208.1 GCA_014240355.1 Roseibacillus sp.
TTGTTCTCACGGACTGCCTGGGCGATGAAGGGAAGCGCCTTGTCCATCACCATCTTGGAGGTGCAGCCGGAGAGCGGCTGTGCGAGGGGCTTGCCGTTGTGCCAGAAGAGGGCCCGCAGGTCACCCTTTCGCGCTGCGGCGCAATGGGCATTCTTTGGATCGTAGGGGTTGTAGGTGGCGATTGAGAATTCGCTGGTGAACCACTCGCCGAATCCTGCCATGCCGGGGGTCATGAAATTCTTTTTCGGGTTGCGTCCTGTTCCCTTGCCGCTGAACCCGGGGCTGAGGGTGCCGAGGTGCCACTTACCGAAGTGACCGGTGGCATAGCCTTTTCCCGAGAGGAGTTCCGCAAGGCTGATTTCTTGCTTCCTGAGATGGCCGATATTGGCGGTGGGGATGCCGTAGCGGAAGGGATTGCGTCCGGTGAGACAGCTCCCGCGGGTGGGGGAGCAGACCGGGGCCCCCGCGTAGTAGCGGGAGAGCGTTACACCGGATTCGGCCATGGCATCGAGGTGCGGCGTTACAATCTTCGGGTGGCCATTGAAGCCGGTGTCTCCCCAGCCGAGGTCGTCGGCCATGCACAGGATGAAGTTCGGCTTCCGGCCGGGATCCCCGAAGGAGGGGAGGGTGAGGGTGAGGGCGACAAGAAGAGGAAGGGAACGGCAGTTCATGACGCTTGTGTTTTGCGCTGACAGGGTTGACAAGGAGGGTGCCCTGCAGCCCGGTTTCTTACGACATGAATCGTCTGTTTTCTTCGCTTGCCCTGACTGTGACGGGGTTCGGCATGGCCTGGGCTGATGACTGGCCGCAGTGGCTGGGTGAAAACCGGGATGGGACCTGGCAGGAGGAGGGAGTTCTCGAGCGACTGCCGGAGGAGGGACCGAAAGTCCTCTGGCGGACACCGGTGGCGCACGGGTATTCCGGTCCGGCGGTGGCGAAGGGGCGGGTCTATGTGATGGATCTGGTGGTCGGGAAAGGGGAGATCATCAATGATGCGGGTGCACAGGTGAAGCTGACGGGCATGGAACGGATTCGGTGTCACGATGCCGCGAGCGGAAAGCCGCTCTGGACCCACAGTGAACGGCGGGACTATGAAGTGTCCTATCCCGGAGGCCCGCGTGCTACGCCGACGGTGGATGATGGGCAGGTTTTTGCCCTGGGTGTGATGGGACATCTCACCTGTCTCACGACTGAAGGAGCGTTGCAGTGGAAGAGAGACTTCGGGAAGGACTATGGTGCGCGCGTGCCGATGTGGGGACACTCTGCTCCACCGCTGGTCTACCGGGACATGGTGATCTGCATGGTGGGCGGCGAGGGATCCCTCGTGGTGGCCTTCGACCGGAAGACGGGAGAGGAACGCTGGCGGTCACTAACCGCCCGTCATTGCGGTTATTGTCCTCCCCAGATCATTGAGCATGCAGGCGTCAAGCAGCTCATTACCTGGCACCCTGAAGGGGTGAGCGGACACAATCCCGATACCGGACAGGTGTATTGGACCGCGCCGATCAAGCCCACCAACGGCTCATCCATTGCGATGCCGCGCAAGCTCGGCAACAAGCTGTTTGCCAGCGGTTATAATCGTGTTGGAGGAATGATCGAGTTGGGTGAGGGCAAGCCCTCCGCCAGGATCACCTGGCGAAGTGGTCCAAAGGAGGGGGTTTATCCCGTCAACAGCACTCCCTGTCTGCTCGATGGCATGATCTATGCCGTGGACGTTGATCGTAGTGCCCTGATGGGCGTGGCGATGGATTCCGGGAAACGGTTGTGGGAGACCCGTGCTCCGTGTCTCGCCCCGGAGCTTGCAGGCCGGCAGCGTGCGCCACGCTATGGGACCGCTTTTCTCGTCTACCATCCCGGCAACCGGCAGTTCTGGATTCTGGGGGAGATGGGGGACCTGATCATCGCGGAGCTTTCGCCCCGGGGCTATCGTGAGGTGAGCCGGGCCCATGTCCTGACGCCCACCAGCTCCTCCGGATCACGTAAGGTCCTGTGGAGTCATCCTGCCTTTGCCATGCGCTCGGTATTCCTGAGAAACGACAAGGAGATGATCAGGATCGACCTTTCGGAGTGAGAGAACCGGGATTTGGGGATTGGAGATTGTGATTCCTGATATATCACGGTGCTGTCAATCGTAAGTCGATAGCCTCATATCAACATGAAACCGAAACTTATCATCACCCTGCTGGCCCCCTTGTTCCTGTCCCTGCCATCTCTGGCGGACCACCACAAGAAGGGTGAGTTGAAAGACCTCTTCAACGGGAAGGACCTGTCCGGATTCACCCAGCGCAACGGCACCGCCACCTACGAGGTTGTCGATGGAACGATTCTGGGAACCACTGCCAAGGGAAGTCCGAATTCCTTCCTCTGCACCGACAGGAAGTATGGCAACTTCGAGCTCATTTTCGAGGTCAAGTGTCACAACAACCTGAATTCAGGTGTGCAGATTCGCTCCCAGACCAAGAACGACGACCCGAAGGAGCGGGTGAACGGACCGCAGGTCGAGATTGAGGCCAGCGGTGCCAAGGGCGCGGAGGCGGGATATGTGTACGGGGAGGCCTGTTACGGGTGGATGACGCCAAAAGACAAGCTCAAGCCGCACAAGCACTTCAAGGATGGAGCGTGGAACAAGTACCGGGTGCTTGCCAAGGGATCCCGCATCCAGGTGTGGATCAATGGCGAGCAGGTCTCCGACCTGGTGCATGAGAAGGCCTACAAGAGCCATCCGAGTGGATTTATCGGCCTGCAGGTGCACGGTGTGGGGAATGGAGGTCCGTTTACCGTGGCTTGGAGAAACCTGAAAATCCGCGAGCTGAAGTAGTTTTTACCGGGGAAGAATTTTCTGCAGGAGGAGGGGCAATTCGTTTCTCCCCTCTGTTTACTGGATTTCCCGGACTTGAGAGTTGGTGATCCTGATGGGATGGTGAGGTCCTGGTGTTGTATCCGTCCGGGTTCCGGGTAATTTTATCCAGGAGGAAAGATGAGTGACCAATCCTTGGAGAACTACCGGACCCTGCACGGGTTGCCGGAGCTGGCGGGGGTGGCCGACCTGGCGGGAGCGGCCGGTCCCGGACTGGAGGTCCAGGAGTGTGTGGATCGCTTGAAGTGTTTTCACTACGCGTTGCATCGCATCTGGCAGACGCTGCTCACTCGCATCGCCTGTGAGCCAATCTACGAGCTGAAGATGGGCTACAGCTATCACGCCTATCTGGCGGCGGAGCACATCACACTGCTTCGGGACCGGGTGGCGGAGCTGCGGCATCCTCCCCTGGGCCTGGACAAGGTGCCGCATGAGAATCTGGAGGGCTTCTTCGATGAGATCCGGAACGCTCCGGACAGGGAGAGAATGCTGGCGGGCCTTTACCGGGTGGCGCTGCCGGCCCTGCGCGAGAGCATGCGAGCCTACCGGGAGGAGACCAATCCACTTGCCGATGCGCCTGGACTACGGGTTCTCCGGGTGGTGCTGCCGGAGGTGGAAGCCATGATCACGTGGGGCGAGAAAGCCTGTGCCGCGCTGGAGAATTCAGGTTCGGGGGAGGGAGAGGATCACACGGAGTGGCTGGAGGAACTGGGAGGCTGGCTGGCGGCCTCGGGTGGACTGGCGGGAACGGAGAAGGAGGATAGCCCTCCATCCCCGCGCTACTCGACTGACGAGTTTCGCTACGACAGCAAGCCGCAGCGCGACGAACGGTTTCCGGATCCCTACAATATGGGCGTGCACGCCGAGGAGTTTCTCTACGACGAGTCCTTCGAGAGCCGGGACAAGATTTTCATGATGTTCTACAAGCGCATCCGCGAGATCGACGTTCCCGAGATGATGGCGTCCATTCTCTACGAGATGGTGACGGAGAGCGGGGATGAAGAAGCGGGTGGGCGCCCGTGGGGGTTTTACCGGGACATGACACGGCAACTCTGGGATGAAGCCCGGCACGCCATGATGGGAGAAGTGGGTTTCGCCCGGGCCGGGATCGACTGGCCGAGCAAGGTGATGATTAACTTCACCTGGTCGAAAGGACTGAACGAGCAACTCACTCCCCGGGAACGCCACGCGGTCCTGTGGTTTATCGAGCAGGGGCTCATGTCCAAGACGGGCAAGCGCTACGAGTGGGAAGTAGGGGCCGACTCCGGGGATGAGTTTGCGCAGTTGGTCCAGGACTTTGACTGGGCCGATGAAGTCCTGCACGCAAGGATTGGTCGCGATTGGTATGTGAAGAATTTTGAAACGGTGGCGGCGGCGGCGGACTACGGTAGTGCCTGCTGGGACAAGGTGGTCTCCGACTGGGAACAGTGGAAGAAGGAGGGCCTGACCGAGCACCGCAACTGGTGGCCTGATCTCTACCGGGAGGTGTGCAGGCACCGCGGGGAGGAACCCGACCCCCGTGTGCTGGCCTATGATCGGAGCTATGCTGAGACCCGCGCCGATTTGCAGAGAATTGCGGCTTCGGGGTAGGTGGATTGCAGCCTGCGCAAGGTAATACAACCGGGGATTCAGGGCAGCAGGACGCCTTCCTCTATCATCTTGGCCTTGGACCAGCGGGGCCGGATGCGGGCGGGAGTCGGTTTGCCTGTCACGCGATCGAACTCGTCCGGGGTGCGAAGCCTGGGGATCTGTTCCCGGGTGCGGAGACGCCATTGTTTGTACTCCGCACGCAGGCGCTCAAGGGTATCCTGGTGCGCCGGGTCCCGGGCGAGATCATTGAGTTCGTGGGGATCGGTGGTGAGATCGTAGAGTTCTTCCCGGGGGCGGGGTGCCCTGAAGCAGGTTGACTGCACATCAGGAAGCTGTTCCTCCGCGCGCAGGCGTTGCATCTCCTTGAAGGTATCGCTACGGGCCGCATCGGCTGGAGGTGTAGCGGGAAGATCGGGGTAGTGGTTGATGATGTACTTGTAGCGGCGGTCCCGTACCGCGCGCGAGCGATCCTCGTAGTCGTGCCAGTTCTTTTCAGCGAAGATGGCGTCGCGGATCTCAACGTCCTTTCCTTCCAGGAGCGCCGTGAAGTCCTTGCCCACGTAGTTGCGGCTCACCGGGAGGCCGCCCAGGGTCAGAATGGTGGTCGCCAGGTCGATCGTGCTGACCAGCTGGTTGCAGCGTGTGCCCGGCTTTACCACGGCGGGCCAACGGATGATGAGAGGAGTGCGAATGCCACTGTCATAGAGAGTGGTCTTGTCGCGGGGAAAGGGACGGCCGTTATCACTCAGGAATATCACGATGGTATTATCCGCCGTCTTCTGCGCCTCCAGCTCATGGAGAACTGCTCCCACGAAGCGGTCGAGCCGGGTGATTTCGTCGTAGTAGCTGGCATAGTCCTGACGTACGAGTGGAGTGTCGGGATGGTAGGGCGGCAGGACAACCTCGTCGGGGGAATGGGGTTGCTCCGAGATCTGTTCATCGTAGGGGCGGTGTGGATCGACGGCCGCAAGCCAGACGAGGAAGGGCTTGCCGGGATCCCGTTCGCGGAGAAGGCTCACCCAGTCGGCACATCCGCTCTTGGCATCTCCGGTGGCGGTCTCCACGAAATTTTCGCGGGCATCGGCTCCGGCATTGGCGGGGAGCTGGAATCCCGAGGTATCCACTTCCCGCACTACCGTGAAGCGTTCGCGCATGGCGTCGCCGAGGTGCCACTTGCCTGCTGCCCCGACGAAGTAGCCGGCCAGTTTGAGCTGTTGGGGGAAGATGATCTGAGAGGCGGGGATGGGCCAGTGCAGTTGCTCAGCATCGGTCTGGTGGGGATAGCGTCCGGTTAGAATGCTGGCGCGGCTGGGCGAGCAGGAACTGATGGT
>JAAZXD010000209.1 GCA_014240355.1 Roseibacillus sp.
TTCCGCGGAAACAACAACGGAGCTGACCTCTTTGACGCCAGCATCGGTGTTTCCGGCAGCGGGGACAATTTCGACTGGGCGGCTGGCCTCTGGCTCGCTTCCTATGAGGGTGGCAATGAGCTGGACATCCATATGTCGGCGTCCAAGTCGCTCAGCGACAATCTGGACCTGACGCTTGGAGTCACCAACTACTCCTACTTCGGGGGTGCTGGCGGCGGTGACGACCTTGAGCCCTATGTTTCCCTGGGTACCTCTGTGGGAGGGATCTGCCTGGGTGTTGCGGCATACTACAACGAGAGCGGCGCAGCCGCTGCCCACGACATCTACTGGGAGCTCACCGCTGGTCTGGTAGAAATGGACCTTGGTGGCAATATGACGCTCGGTATCTCGGGTGTGCTCGGTCACTTCGATGATGGTCCGGTTGATACCTTCTACGGTATTAGTGCCGGCCTGAGCATCGCCGCTTCGGACAGCATCACCGTTACTCCTCACATCACGCACACCATTGATGGTGAGAGCGGCGACGAGACCGTCACCGGCGTGAGTGTTAATTTCGCATTCTAGTCTGAGCGAGACGCCTCAATTTTGATATACCGGGAAGGGGAGCCATGAGGCTCCCCTTCCTGCGTACAGCCCACTGGGACGCTACTGACTCGTCGGGCTGTCCTAGGAAGCCCGGGGATGGGCCCGGTCGTAGGCTTCGCGCAGGCGCTCCCTGGTGACATGGGTGTAGATCTGGGTGGTGGAGAGGGAGGAGTGGCCGAGGAGGGCCTGTACGCTGCGGAGGTCGGCACCGGCATCGAGGAGATGGGTGGCGAAGGAATGGCGCAGTTTGTGGGGTGTGACGTTGAAGGGGATGTCGGAGTGGGCGAGATACTTCTTGAGCAGGGTGTTGATTGAGCGCGTCGAGAGGCGCTTGCGCAGCTTGGAGAGGAAGAGGGCGCCTTCCGTGATCCTGGCGGACTGACGATAGGCCTCGATAGCTTTCATGGCGTAGGAACCGATGGGCACGAGGCGCTCCTTGGAGCCTTTTCCCATCACCCGCAGGGTGTCGCTCAGGCCGTCAAGATCCCGGACCTCAAGGGCGGCCAGTTCGGCGAGGCGCAGGCCGGTGGAGTAGAAGAGCTCGAGAATGGCGGTATCCCGGAGGGGAAGCCAGACGGGAGCCTGTTTTTCCCGCGGGATCTGCTGGGGAAGGTCCAGGAGTTGCTCGATCTGCCTGAGGGTCAGGACCACCGGAAGCTGTCGCTCAAGCTTGGGAAGTTGCACTTCGGCGACTGGACTTCCGGGGAGTCCGTGGCGGGAAACAAGGTAATTGTAGAAGGAGCGAAGAGCGGAAAAGTGCAACCGGATGGTGGAGCGGGCCAGCTCCCGTTTCATGCAGTCGAAGAGGTAGGCGCGAAAATGGTCGGCGCTACATTCATTCCAGTGGGTGAAGTCCTCTCCCGGCCATTGACGGAAGGCCTCCAGGGCGCGCTCGTAGTTGTCCAGGGTGCGCGGGGAGACGTTCTTCTCAACCGAAAGAAACTCAAAGAATTGCTCAGTCAGGGAATGCGCTTCGGTTGGGAGCATGACGGGCTAGGCGCACTTTGGGCAGGTGCCAAAGAATTCAAGTTCATGGTAGAGATCCCGGTATCCGGTGTCTTTCCGGATCTCATCTTCCAGTTCGTGGACCGGGCAGGGGGCATCGATGGGAGCAATTGTGCCGCACTCGGTGCAGATCAGGTAATCGCGGTGCTGGCCGGGAAGAACGAGGGCAAAGTAGGCGGCGCGTTCGTGCAGTCCGAGGCGACGAACAATGCCGGCGTCGGTCAGGCGATGGAGGAGCCGGTAGATGGTGGCCTTGTCACATTGGGTGGCAAGCGGACGCGACTTCTCCAATCCAGCCAGGGTCACGGGACGGTCGGTCTTGAGCAGGGTGCCGAGGAGAACCTCAAGGGCCTTGGTACGGCGAAGGCCACCGGCCCGGCAGCGTTTGACGAGTTCTCCCAAATCCGCTCTCACGTTGTCACTTTAACCGCATTGCGCCGGGAACGGCAGGATTTTTCCTTGTTTCCCGTACTCATCGCGGGGACAAGGAAGTCATGAAAACTGTTACTGATACCGCTTTCGTGGTCCTGGGAGCCCTGATCCTGGGCGTCCTTCCGGGAGGGGCGGTGGAACTGAAGCTGAAGTGGCAACCGGGGAAGCGTTACGTCTTCGATAATACCGCTGACTCGTTCATGAAAATGCCACTGCCTGGCCAGGGGCTGATCGAGACGAAGGGCCGGATGGTGCTGCGGGTGCATAATGACGTGAGCGCTCACGAGAAGGGAACCAAGGTGGGTCATGCCTTTGATTCGGTGAGGATGAGGCAGGAGATGCAGGGCCTCGTGATGGAGTACGATTCCTCCGACCCGTCCAAGGGAGGGGGACTCCTCGGGACGGTTCTCAAGCCGATGACGGAGACGAAGTTCGCGGTAATTTACGACAAGAAGGGCAAAATGGTGGGATTCGAAGGGCTGGACGACGTGCAGGGAGCGGACCAGTTGGGGATGGGAAAGGAGGAATTGGAGGCCATGGCCCGGCAAAGTTCCGAGTTCCTTCCTGGCAGGGATGTCAAGCCGGGCGACAGCTGGAAGTCGGAGGTTGACCTGCCGATGGGAGAGCTTGGGGGGAAGGTCACCATCGATTATACCCTCAAGCTCGAGAATGTCGTCGAGCAGGAAGGGCGCAAAGTGGCCCGGATTTCGATCTCGGGGAAAACGAAGGAGAGGGATGGGGAAGGAGCAGAGGAGATCCTGAAAACCGAGGTCAAGGAGGCCACGGGTATGATGTTGTTTGATATCGGCCTGGGGCAGCCGTTGGAGGTTGCAACGACCATTCTCCTCGAAACGGGGCTTCCGGCGGGGATTCCACAGGCCGAGGGTGCGCCCGGGAAGTTGCCTCTCAAGTCTGTTTCAGTGGCGAAGCTGGTTGGCGTGGAAGATCTCAAGGAGGCGGCCTCCGGGAGCAGGGGTGAATCCAAGGCCAAGGCCGAATCGACCGCCCCGGCTCCGGCTGAGAACAAGGAGGAGAAAAGGGCCCGCCGCAAGGCGCGCAAGGCCAAGCGCAAGGCGGAGAAGGCCCAGCCGGAGTAAAGGCAAGCGGGACGGATACGATCCGGAAGCTGTCCTGATTACAGCAGTTTCCCCTGTGCGCCCTGCGGGGGCTCGGCCCCGATCTTCTGGTAGGCGGAGGGCATGGCCTCCCGTCCCCGGGGGGTGCGCTTGAGAAAACCCTGCATGATGAGGAAGGGTTCGTTGACCTCCTCGAGGGAAGAGGCATCTTCCCCCACTGCCACCGCGAGTGAACTCAGGCCCACCGGTCCGCCATTGAACTTGTAGATGACGGTTTCCAGGATGCGCTTGTCCATCTCATCGAGCCCGTCCTGATCGATCTCGATCATGGCGAGGGCCTTGCCGGCAGTTCCAGCGTCGATCAGGCCGTCGGCCCGGACCTGCGCGTAGTCCCGGACCCAGCGCAGAAGATTGTTTGCCACGCGAGGGGTGCCCCTCGACCGGGAGGCCACTTCCCGGGCCCCCCCTTCGTCGATACGGATCTCCAGCAGCCCGGCCGAGCGCATGATGATGACGCAAAGTTCTTCCAGGCTGTAGTAGTCCAAGCGGTTGACGAGGCCGAAACGGGATCGCAGGGGCGCGGTGAGCATGCCGGCCCTGGTGGTAGCTCCCACCAGGGTGAACTTGGGCAGGTTGAGCTGGATGGAACGGGCGGAGGGGCCAGAATCGATGATGATGTCGAGCCGGTAATCTTCCATGGCAGGATAGAGGTATTCCTCGATGGCGGGATGGAGCCGATGGATTTCATCGATGAAGAGCACATCGCCCTTCTGCAGGTTGGTCAGGATTCCCGCCAGGTCTCCCGCTTTCTCGACCTGGGGACCGGAGGTGGTGTGAATGTTGGACTTCGCTGCGCTGGCGATGATGTTGGCCAGAGTTGTCTTGCCCAGTCCGGGGGGGCCGGAGAGCAGGATATGCTCGAGCACATCCTTGCGCTGCCGGGCTGCTTCCACCATCAGCATGAGGCGCTCCTTGACCTTTTCCTGGCCGTGGAACTCCCCGAATTCTGGAGGGCGCAGGGAGAGGTCGAAGGGGGGATCCGGTTCCTGGTAAGAGTTATCCGCCATCTGTCCGGTCTTCCGTTGCCCGCTTCGCCGTGGCCAGTCCTCCACAGGGCCCCCGCAAGCTCCGTTGGGGGCAGGGTCTCACACTGCCCCGGCTATCGCAAGTGCGCTGAATTACCGGAAAACGCCCTTGAGAATAGGCTTTACAGCGATTTGATCCGGCCTAGAGTGCGCCTCCCCTTTCGGACGAGTCATGAAAGTTCTTTCTTCCCTCAACTCGCTCAAGCGCCGCCACGCCGGATGCCAGGTCGTGAAGCGCCGGGGCACCCTCTACGTCATCAACAAGACCAATCCCAAGTTCAAGGCCCGGCAGGGATCGACGCGTGGGACGCGCCTCTCGAAGAAGGGTGTGAAGTAGATTGCAGATCTCAGATTCCGGATCCTGAGGGCGGCCCCGGGCCGCCTTCTTTGTTTCTCGACCCCGCGATCCGATTGATGATGTCGCCGGCGGCGAGGAGCCCGAAGGCCGCAGTGACATGGGTGACCGATCCGAAGCCCGCATCGCAGCGTAGTCCTGCGGGTTGGGGGGTCGGTCGTTCGGTCGAAACGCAACCGTCACCCTGTGGATAGAGAGTGTTCTCGGTGGAGAAGACCGCTGGGATGCCGAATCTCTTCCGGGAATCTTCGCCGCTGGGAAAACCGTAGTTGCCCCGCAGATTCCTGCGGACCTGATGAAGGAGTGCATCATTGAAGGTACGGCTGAGATCAGCAATCTCGATGAGAGTGGCATCGCACCGGCCGCCTGCCGCTCCGCAGGTAATGACCGGAATCTGACGCTGGTGGCATTGGGCCAGGAGAAGGCACTTGGGGTGGACCGCATCGATGGCATCGATCACGGCATCCAGGGAGCGATCAAGGAGGGTCTCCACGTTGTTCCCTGTCAGAAAGCATTCCTCGGCGTGCAGGGTGCACTCCGGGTTGATGGTTGCTATCCGTTCGGCCATCACCTGAACCTTGGATTGGCCCACCGTGTCGGAGAGAGCGTGTATCTGCCGGTTGGTGTTGGTGACACAGACATCGTCGAGATCGACCAGGGTGAGTTCCCCCACCCCACTCCGTGCAAGAGCCTCGGCAGTCCAGGACCCCACCCCACCAATTCCTATCACGGCGACATGTGCCCGGCGCAGGGCGGCCAGTCCGGGCTCTCCATACAGGCGCGCCAGCCCGGAGAAGCGGTTCTGGGATTCGTCGCTCATTGCCGGGGCGACACAGCGGGACCACTAGGCCCCGAGCAAATGCTTGCGCATGTTGGCCAGGATTTCCGCGCAGCGCTCGCGATTTCCGCCGCCGACCTCCGCGGTGGCCCAACCGGTGAAGCGAATTTCGGCGAGGGCCTTCCGCACGTCGAGCCAGTCCACGTCCCCTGCACCGATCTTGGAGAAGCCAGCCTTCACCCCCCAGTCCTTGACGTCCAGTTTCACGATACGGTGGCCCAGGGAGCGGATCCATTCCGCGGGCTTGCCGTATTTCTGGTGGTTGCCGATGTCGAAGTAGCTCCCCACCCACGGGCTGTCGATCTCGTCAAGGTACTTGGCCAACAATTCGGCGGTTTGGTTGTTGTCGCCTTTCGGGTCGTACAGGAAACCGTTCCAAACATTCTCGATCAAAAC
>JAAZXD010000020.1:0-4874 GCA_014240355.1 Roseibacillus sp.
CTTGGCCCCTAGCGGTTTCTATGGTTTCCACATCGACATCACTTCGCCGTAACGTGATGCGCCTGTAAATCCATGTCCGAACATCAAGTCCTTGCTCACGTCGATGAATACCTTTCCATCGGTATCGAGTATGATTGCTCCGATATTCACCTCCCCACCCGGTATCCCCCAGCCTGGCGCCGCTACGGCAGCCTGACCCCGATCTGGGAAGACCATCCTCCCCTTACCTCTGAGGACACCGAGCGCCTCGCCCGCTCGTTCCTGACAGAGCGGGAATGGAGCCGCCTCCAGAAAATCGGAGATGTGGACTTTGCCTACCAGAACGAACAGGGCCGCTTCCGTGCCTCCGTTGTAAAGCAGCGTCTCGGCCTTGATATCGTCTTCCGCATCATCAGCACGGAGCTGCGCGACCTTCCCGCCCTGGGACTGCCAGTCGACCATCTCATCCCGCTCACCCGCTACCACAACGGCCTCCTGCTGGTCACTGGTTCGGTGGGATCCGGAAAATCGACCACCCTGGCTGCTCTCGTCGATTTCATCAACCAGGACCGTGAGGATCACATCCTCACTCTGGAGGATCCCATTGAGTATGTCTTTGATTCCAAGAACTGCCACGTCAACCAACGCGAAGTTCACTCTCACACTGAATCATTCCCCAAGGCTCTGCGAGGAGCCCTGCGGGAAGATCCCGACGTCATCATGGTTGGGGAAATGCGGAACCTCGAAACCATCTCACTGGCCCTTACCGCCGCCGAAACGGGTCACCTCGTCCTCGCCACCCTTCACACCGGAAATGCCCCGCGCACCCTCGACCGGATTCTCGATGTCTTCCCTGTCGATCAACGTGGTCAAATCCGTGTGATGGTCTCCGAGTCGCTTCGCGGCGTCATCTCCCAGCAACTGGTCCCCAACATTGAAGGGGACGGCCGCTGCCTCGCTCTCGAACTTCTCGTCAATACCCCCGCAGTTGCCGCCACCATCCGGGACGGCAAGACCTTCATGCTCCCGGGGATCATGCAGACCGGCAAGAACGTCGGAATGATCACGATGGATGAGTCGCTCCGAAACCTTTACGTCCAAGGAAAGATCACGCAGGAGGAAGCGCTTTTCCGCTGCGAAGACAAGGTCCAGATGAAATCCTTTTTCCAGTCCTGAACAGCTCTCCCCATGGCGAGAATCGACGCATATTTTCAGTACCTCATCGAGTCCGGTGGCTCGGACCTGCACCTCGCGGAAGGAGCTCCCCCGAAGGTTCGAATCCACGGATCCATTTCGGCCATCCCCGACCAGTCCGTCCTCGAAGGCGATGACTTCAAGAATCTTCTGGCCGAGATCTGCGATGAGAAATCCTTCCAGGCCTATCTCGAATCCGGCGACCTCGACTTCGCCTACGAGATGGACGAAGACTCACGATTCCGTTGCAACTACCTCCAGCAGAAGAACGGACTTGCCGCCGTCTTCCGTCTCATTCCCACCGAGATCGCCTCTCTGGAGGAGTTGAATATTCCCACCGTGGTAAAGGAGTTCGGTCACATGCGCTCCGGACTGGTCCTCGTTACCGGTCCCACCGGATCCGGAAAATCCACCACCCTCGCCGCCCTCCTTGACTACATCAACACGAATTTCTCCCGCCACATCATCACGGTGGAAGAACCTATTGAGTTCGTGCACCGCAACAAGCGCAGCATCATTACCCAGCGGGAAGTCCCCATCCAGACTCCCTCCTTTGCTGACGGCCTGCGGGCCGCCCTGCGGGAAGACGCTGACATTGTGCTCGTAGGTGAGATGCGTGATCTCGAAACCATCTCCCTCGCTCTCACCGCCGCCGAAACCGGACTCCTCGTCTTCGGCACACTGCACACAAACAACGCGCGCAAGACGGTCGATCGTCTCGTTGACGTCTTCCCGGCCGACCAGCAATCGCAGGTCCGCACCATGCTCGCTGCCTCCCTCCGTGGTGTGGTGGCCCAGTTACTCATGAAACGCAGCGACAAACCCGGTCGCTGTGCTGTCAACGAAATCATGTTCGCCACCCCCGCGGTCTCTGCCATCATCCGGGAAGGCCAGACCCAGAAGCTCTATGACGTTATCATTGGTGGAAAAGCCGAGGGAATGCAGTTCATGGACGAATCCATCTGGGAAAAACTGAGCTCAGGCACGGTAACGTCCCAAGAAGCCTACATGAAGGCCATCGATAAGACGCGCTTCAAGAAGTTCCTCCCTGAGGAGCATGCCGCGCTCGGCGAAGCCTCTGGCGAGAACCCCTTGGAACACTAGCCGCGGGGAGTCCCGGCGTCCATTTTGGAGAACCCTGCCACCCCCAATCCGCCCGGGCGCCCCCGCCCGCTGACCTGGGAACCTCCCGACTCCTGTGGGAGGCCCGGAATTACTCACATTCGCTCACATTCACATCCTTCATGGTTGCCGGGGCAATTATGACCTCGCCTTGCGATCCCCTCCTGTCTGGACTGTGCAATTGACGGTGCCGGGGAACTCCCTACCTTCATCCTTGGCCTCTCTCCACCAACCGCCAATGAGCCAAGACCTGATCTCCTTCGACTGCCCGAACTGCGGTGTGCAACTCCGCGTTCCAGCGTCCATGGCTGGCATCAAGGGCCCCTGTCCGGCTTGCAGTAATCCCATCCAAGCCCCGCTCCTTCAGGGAGTCCATCCAGATCGTCCGACCCCGAATGAGGTTCCATCCTCCTCCCCTGATCGGCTTCCGGCCAACTTGGAATCTCAGTCTCTCACCCCGGCCCAAACGTCCCCCGGCCAACTCCCCGTTCCCTCTTCCTCCCCCGGTGAAATAGCCGCGCCCTTCCCTGAATCTCCATCCGCCAAACCAGCCCCCGCGGTGGATCTCCCCTCCCTCGTTTCCGGCCAACCCGGATCTGAGCTGGAAGGAGCCCTGACCTCACCCTCACCACAGCCGGAATCCCGGCCTCTTCCGGACCTCAGCGCGCCAGCTGCACCCGCCGCTCCTACTGGCCCCCTTCCCAACCTGTGGACCGATGACCCTCTGCAGACCCCAGCTCGGCAGGATACCCCAGCCCCTGCGGGCTTCCCTGAAACCTCGGTCCTTTCCGCTCTCCTGGCCACCCCGTCGCCCGCTACCGCCCCGCCAGAGATCGGAGCTCCCGCGGATGCCCTCCCTCACCCCGGCATTCCCGCGGCCGAAGCTCAAACTCCCATCCCCAATCCCCCCGACAATAATCCTGTGGCGATGGGGATGCAGCCCGGATCCTCGCCTCCGGAGACTCCTCCAAGCCATCCCGATGCCCCCCGCGACAAGCCCTTCCCCTCCCTCGACACCTTTCCAGTCACACCTCCAGCCGAACCGCAATCCCCTTCTGCAGACCAGTCCCCAACTCTGCCAGATCTCGCCGATCCATCGCCTGCTTCTCTCCCCGGCGTTCCTCCCGTTTCTGCCCTTCCGGACTTCAGCCATTCGCTCCAGAGCGGTTCCGTTCCAGAAGCTTCTGCCTCCCCAACCGATTGCACCCCCGCCCCCGACCCCAACGAACTCGACCCCGAGAACATCCTTCCCCTCCACTCCGACAGCCCTTCCCCTGAAAACGGGGAGAGGGCACAGAGCGCGCGCACATCCGCCCCGGAAAAGAACGAAGGACGTCACCTCCACTGGACCGCGATTATCTTCCCGCTCCTCTTCCTCCTCCTCGCCAGCATCATGGTCTACCTCGTGCTGGACCTCAGCGAATTCCTTCCCCACAGCAAAAGCTACCAGAGACTTCCGGAGCTTCCCGGAAACAAACCCGAAGAGATCCAGGTAAACGCCCCAAAGAACACCCCTCCCTCACCTATCGCTCCGATCGGGCACCAGGAATCCCGCAGTATCACTCCACCGCAACCCACGCCCCCCGGCGTCTTTAAAGTGGACCTGCAGACCCTCTTCCCTCAGCCCTCTCCTGCTCCTGCTCCTGCTCCTGCTCCTGCTCCTGCTCCTGCTCCTGCTCCTGCTCCTGCTCCTGCTCCTGCTCCTGCTCCTGCTCCCAATCTTCCCGTCAAGCCCTCCCCTGGGGAACTCCCACCAGACACCAATCCCACCCCCAAGCCAAAGGGTCCTCTCATCGAAGAACAGGATCGCAAGGTTGAGGGCGAGGTGAACCTGCCCCCTCTCATCGACCTCAACCCCTCCCGTAATGCTCTCCCGGAAAAAAACGACAACCCCAGTGAATCTGGAGGGGCTCTCACCCGCTTCCTGAGTGCCCGGACCCTTGCCGAACGCAGACCCTACATGACCGGATCCCGGCGCTCAGAAGCCGAGCTCGCACGGAGCCCACTCGCCGGGGAATTGCCACCCGTGATCCGTCAACGCCTCCTCAATCACATCAAGGACAACTCCGACAAACATGACGAGCACTTCTTCGAAGTCTCCTTCAATCGCGATTCTGCCACCACACCCGTTCCCATTCTGGTCCAGGTCACCAAGGGGGACGAGGGCACCATGAAGGTCCACACTGACGCCTTCATCGACCTCTACAATGACGAGATGGCCCGGTTCGGCGCCGTCGCCATCAAGGGCGAGCATACGTTCCATGCCATCGCCGATGCCTACAAGCGTTGCTACGAGGACAACATCCCCGACTCCGCCCAGAAATCCTACATCAAGCTCCGTCAGCATGAACAGGTCACCCCCCGGCTCCAGGCCTACTTCGGGAAGACCTCCGCGATTGCCACCCAGATCTCCCAACCCGACGGACTTCCCTGGGGACGCTCCGGGATCTGCACCGTCACGGTCAAGTGGAACACCGACCATCCCGGTCGTCCCTATATTGAACTCGTCCGTGTCGACGGATTCACATGGGATCCTTAACGTCTCCTGCCAGACGCTGTCCGGTCACCCACTCCGGATA
>JAAZXD010000020.1:4884-15537 GCA_014240355.1 Roseibacillus sp.
AACGGCGGAGAGCTTCACCGCGCCCCCGATGTCGATCCGCCCCCGGGGCCTGCCTTCGGGACGCGCACGACCATGAAGGCCTGGGCGCTCGCATGCTTCTTGAATTTGCAGTCGTTCCTCAATCGCAACAATCCGAAGGCGCGCTCCCTGACATGCAACGGCGTCACTTCAACCTCGTATTCCCACCCCGGCTTGATCGCCTTGAGCTCATACTTGAACTGCTCGTTGGTACAGGAAATGTCGGTAACTCCGATGGGGGCATCGTGGTTAACCTTCACCGTGAATTTCTGCGACTTTGCTTCTCCTCCCAGATCCCAGAAGAGTGTGGGCGGATCTATCGCAAAGAGATGAGGAATATCCAGCTTGGTAGTCAGGACCAGGGGCCTGACACCTCCGTCAAAGTTGAGAACGATCTTCTTTTCGATTTTCCCCTTGATGGTACCAAGTTTGAAATTTCCCCGCACGACACCCTTCTCCCCCGGCTTCCAGGTGAGCTTGCCGTTCTCGCTGATTTCAGCCGAGAGACAGCTGCAGGCGGACTTGTATTCCTTGATCGTGACCGGGATCTCACCCTTCACCGTGAAGGGAAACTCCACGCTGAGGCGGTCCTGATCCGGCGGGAGCTTCATCAGGATTTCACTCTTTTCGAAGACTAATTGTCCGAAAACGGTGGCGGGAACCGTGAGCACAATTCCCAAACCCAAGACGTACAACAGGAGCAGGTTCTTCATCACTTCTTGACGAGACTTACCAACTCCACCGTGATGATCAAGTTCCCGTCCCGCCATTTCGGACCAACGAGGTAAACTCTCTTTCCAACCTCGAAGACGCGGTCCCATCGCAGCGCCATCTTGCTCTTCTGCCAGTATTCCACATCCAGGCGCAGCTTGCGGGACTCCTTGATGGACGCCTGTGGCTGGAAGGTCAGCATCAGGGCCTGCGAGTTCCTGATGGGCTGGGCCCAGCTCTTGTAACCCTTCAGGATATGCTGCTCGACCGATCCCAGTTTCACGAAGTTCCGGTAGGGTTCCAGCTTCGAAACCTTCTGCAACCGGGTTTTCTCCGCAGCAGAAACAACAATCACACCATCTCCCAGAGATGTGACCGGTCCGCTCGTGCCGAAGAGAACCTCGGTCCGAACCTGCCCGATGACTTCCTTGCCGGGATCCTGCGCACCCGCCACCTCCAGAAGGGCGAGAGAAAGGAGCAGGAATGTCCGCAGTGTCTTCACTCTCTGTTAATAGACCTTCTCGGTTTTCACGAAGTAGCCGTGCTCGCCGTCGAGAAAACCTTCCCCGACCACAAGATCGGTGTCCGCAAGGGGAGCAAGGCCCTCGACCACCAGCAGGGTGGAATCCGACTCCCTGTCGAGAATGACTTCGGTGGAAACTTCGGCGAGGGGGGAGTAGACTTCCGAACCCGCCGCGGCGTCAACCATCCCTCCCTGGTTTACTGGCTGTGCACTCTTCATGCCAAGCAGGAAGGCCATCACCACAGCCGCGGCAACTGCCGGAGCCATCCACCAGATCCAAAGACGGTTGAAGGCGCCCTCACTCCGGCGCGTCTTGTCCTCCCCTCGTCCCTCCTCCCTTACCAGACGCTCAAGGTGCGAATTAAAGAAGTCGGGAAAGGGAGGCTCGATCTCGGAGGAAACAGCGGTTCGCAGCTCTTCCCGTAGACGGGCGTAGTCCGCACGCTCTTCGTGAAGCTCTGGATGCTCCGTCAGGACCGGTTCCAGCTCTCGCAGTTCTTCATCACTCAACCCATCGTCCATCCAACGGGTAAGAAGTTCTTCTTTACGATCGGTCTTCATGACTTGGTCAGCAGGGATTGCAGTTTCTTCCGGGCGTAGAACAGCCGGCTCATTACCGTCCCGATGGAGCAATCCATCACGTCGGCAATCTCTTTATACTCTAAACCCTGCACTTCGCGAAGCAGGATTGCTTCCCGATGTTCAGGGGAAAGTTTCTCAAGGGCCCCCTCGATATTGGCTCGCAGCTCCCCCTGCGAGAGGGCCTCATCCGGACGGGCCATCCGCGCCGGGGTCGCCTGAGCGCCCGCCGCAATCGCTTCCCGGTCCAGCAAATTGTCATCCAGTTCACCCGCCGTTTCCAATTTTCGTTTGCGCATCCAGTCGTAGACCACGTTATGCGTGATGCGGTACATCCAGGTCGAAAAGCGGGCGCGCGCCTCGAACTTCGGCAAAGCCTTCCACACCTTCAAGAAGACTTCCTGAGCAAGGTCCCACGAGTCGGCTTCATTCCTGACCATGTTCTGAATCATCGCATAGACCCGGCCCCGGTGTTTAGTAACAAGTGCATCGAAGGCGCTGTAGTCGCCCTCCTGGCATCTGTTTACCAATTCCGCGTCGGAAGGTGTGTCAGGGCCCCCTTCCCCCGCGGCGTCGCCGGGAACGGGCCCCTTCACCAGGTTCGACGCAAATTGGCGGAAAAAATTCATGCGCTCCGAAGAAAAAGCCAATCTGGACTTAAACGCCCGTTTGAGCAAGCCGGGACCCCGGCAATTCAGGGAACAGCCCCGGGGCCGCCCCTCTCTCATTCGGAGCTCTTCTGACTGAAAACAGGAGCCCTCCACAGCCCCCCCGATCACCGGAATCCACCCAGATCATCCTCCAGGAACCCGGCATCCCTTCTCTTGCCCGCTCCCTCGCTCCTGCCTAATAGACATCCCGCTGATAACGCTTCTCCTTCTTGAGGGCCTTCACGAAATCCTTGGCCTCATCCTCACTCTTGCCACCGTGTTTCTCCACGATGTCGTGCAGGGTGGCATCGACGTCTCTGGCCATCCGAGTGGCATCCCCACAAACGTATAAGGTGGCCCCATCCTCCAACCAGGACCAGATTTCCTGGCCCTTTTCCTCCATGCGGTGTTGAACGTAGATCTTCTCGGCCTGGTCACGGGAGAAAGCGACGTCGAAGCGATTCAGAAGGCCTTCCTTCTGCAGAGAGGCGAACTGCTCCTCATACAGGAAATCGGTTTTACGATACGGATTGCCGAAAATTAGCCAGTTATTCCCCTTTGCTCCCCTCATCTTACGTTCCTCCAAGAAGGCGCGAAAGGGCGCAATCCCGGTCCCGGGACCCACCATGATGATGGGCGCATCATTGTCCTCCACCAGTTGGAAAGCCTTGTTGTGATGCACGAAGACACCGGGCTGGATGCCATCCGCACGTTCAGCAAAAAAGGTTGAGCATACCCCGCCACGCTGCCGTCCGTGCGAGTGGTAGCGCACAACTACAATGGTCAGGTGCACTTCCCCGGGGTGCGCGTTCGGACTGGATGATATAGAATAAAGCCGCGGTTGGAGTCTCTTCAGCACGGAAACAAAATCCTCCTCGTCCGCAAAGTCCGCCGGGTAATCGGTCACGAGATCAATTAACTCCCGGCCCCAGCAAAAATCGTTCATCACCTTGCGATCTTCGCTTTCCACCACCGAACGAAGGCGGGGCGATCCACTGCGCTCCTGCCAGGCCCGCAGGAACTTGGGCGTGAGAGAACGGATATCGTAGCCTGTAATCAGAGCTTCCCGCAGAGAAGCCTCGCCTCCATTCGGCAGGGAAACCTCCACGTTCACGTTGAAAGGAAGCCCCGAGAGAATCTCGTCGACCTGTTCTTCCGGGTTGCGCGGGAAAACACCAAGAGCATCGCCCACCACATATTCAAGCCCGGACCCCTCGAGCGACAATTCCACGTGATAGGTTTCCTTCTCCGAGTCAGGCGCGTTGAGATTATGGCTCCTGAGAATCGGGCTCGGGAAGGGGTTCTTCTTTCCGTATGACATGATCGAGGATTTCCGGTCTCCGCCGGGGGAGCGGAAGATAGGACGCTCACTACCGCATTCAAGGCCATTAAGTGGGTAAAGCGCGAAGTCTTCTCCATCCCGGATGGTGAAGCTGTTTTCCTACCCCTCCCGGCACGCTCTCAGAAAAACACCTGCCTGCCCTCGCACCAGGAAATCGTGCAGGGCTGGGGCGAATACACTCCCGGATCAGTCTTCCTTTACGATTACCGCCCGGCCCGGGGCCCCTTCAAAGGGCACGCGAAAGGCGCGGCGCTTGACCGGATCACGGGGATCGCGCACCAGCGTACCGACAGGCAGGCCACGCACATCCACAATCGTGTTGGTGTAGGGATTGAGGATATAGCCGGGTCTGCCAGGAAGAACCATTCCGAACGGATGATTCTTCTGCTGGCGGATTTCATGCTCGGCCTGCTCTTCCGACGGGGTAGCACTACCTTGAGGAGGCACGCTGAAATCGATCTGGCTTCGGTGTAGAAACCCAGTCAACCCGTTCTCCGTCCGCACGAAAAGCCAACGCTCATTCTCCTGGTCCCAGACGTGCACGGCTTCCTTGGACGCCACCTTGCCCACGATGTTGTTTTTCTGCGTCGTTGGAGAAGACCGCAAGTTGCTCCGCACACCGTTGTCGGTCTTGCGCAACTTCTTCCACTGTCCGGGCTTGATCCCCTCCCGGGCCGCCAGCAGATGCTCATGCCGGATGCGCGGTCCCCCATCCCTGATGCACACGTCAAAACTCCTCATCGACACACCCTCCCAGTTTTTGCCGCCTTCAACCGTATTCACGTGGACTGCACAGTGGACACGGACAAGATCGTCTCCGATCGACTTCACCTGAGGCTGGCCGATCAACTGCAGTCGTTGCACCCCGGCGGGACGTTTCATCTCCCATTCGCGCCAGTCGCGCTCACTCAGGACACGGAAGTTCCCGTTCTCCCGGGTACTCCGAAAACTGAACTCCAGCATCCCGCTGCGCCTCTGCACACGCTCCCCTGCACTCGATCGTTCCGTCGCGATGTAATCCTCTACCACCTGCAGAACTTTTCCAACCTGGGCCGAACGATCCGATCCGATCTGTGCCCCGACGGGCACGGGGGACATAATTACCGCAGTTGCAAGTGCCAGAACCAGAGAATCGGTATGCGAAAAATTCATCTTGAAGGAAGGCCGGGAAAAGGCCGCGTAGCTTACCAATGATTGCGGATTCTGCACTCCCTTTTGCAACGCATTTCATGCTCTTACGATCCTCCAACAATCACGGAAGATTAAGTAGCCGCTACTATTCCTTCTCCTGAACAAGAGAGGGAGGGGGCAAATTCAACGCGCCCTTCAACCTCCAGTTCCCCACCGTCAGGAATTGGGGAAGGCTGGAATTGTGAGCAAATCGGTTCTCCCGTTACTCGGGAAGCGGAAAGTCCTGGTTGAACGCAAAAACACGCGCGCGGATCTCTGCCAGTTTTTCCCCGTCGTCCCTGTTTTGAATGGCCTCTGACATCAAGTCCGCCACCGACTCAAGATCGGCCTCCTTCATTCCGCGGGTGGTCACTGCAGGCGTACCCAACCGGATGCCGCTCGGCTTCATGGGCGAACCCGTGTCGAATGGAATAGCGTTCTTGTTGACCGTGATCCCTGCCGCATCGAGTGCCGCATCGGCCACGGTGCCGTCAAGTCCCAGGGGACGCATGTCCACCAGCATGCTGTGGTTGTCCGTGCCTCCGGAGACGATCCGGAAGCCGTGCTCCCCCAGTCTTGCAGCCAGAGCCCGCGCATTGTTCACGACCTGCTCCTGATAGTCCCTGAAATCCGGTCGAAGCGCCTCCCCCAGGCAGACCGCCTTGGCCGCGATCACATGCATCAGCGGGCCACCCTGCACACCCGGAAAGACCATCGAGTTGATCTTCTTTGCATATTCCTCCCGGCACAGGATCAGTCCACCGCGCGGGCCGCGCAGCGACTTGTGGGTAGTGGTGGTCACGAAATCCGCATGGGGAATCGGCGTCGGGTGCACGCCAGCGGCCACCAGACCGGCAATATGGGCCATATCCACGAAAAGGTAGGCCCCCATTTCCCTCGCGATCGTACCCATGCGCTCATAATCAACTACCCGCGAGTAGGCACTCGCCCCACAGGTTATGAGCTTCGGTTTCACCTCCGCGGCCACCGCAGCCAGTTGATCATAGTCAATCTGCTCATTCTCCTGGCTCACGCCATAGTGCGTCACCTCGTAAAACTTACCCGAGAAATTCGCTTTGTGGCCGTGGGTAAGGTGGCCGCCATGGGCCAGGTCCATCGTAAGAATCCTGTCGCCCGGCTTGAGAAAGGCGAAATAGACCGCCGCGTTGGCCTGCGATCCGGAGTGAGGCTGTACGTTCACGTGCTCCGCACCAAAGAGTTCCCTGGCCCGGTCAATTGCAAGCTGCTCGACGGCATCAACGTTTTCGCACCCTCCATACCACCGCCGTCCCGGATAACCTTCTGCATACTTGTTGGTGAGAAGCGATCCCTGTGCTTCCAGGATCGCTCCGCTTACGAAGTTCTCCGAAGCGATCAATTCGACGTGATCCCGCTGGCGTCGGCCCTCTGCTTCCACCACCCCGAAGACTTCAGGGTCACTCACCGACAAGCGACTCCCCGACGCCTTGGCCACACGTTGAACATGGCGTCCCCCTTCAAATGACGTGCTGAGAAAGGCCTCTATAATTGCCACCGCATCCTCACCTGACATCTCTCTGGCGCCCAGGCAGGCAACATTCGAGTCGTTGTGGCCCCGCGTAACGGCTGCATCTTCCGGCGAACACAGACGCGCGGCTCGCACACCCTTCACCCGGTTGGCCGCAATACTCATCCCGATGCCCGACTTGCATACGAGGACCCCAAAATCCGCCTTGCCCGCCGCCACGCTTCGCGCCACCGCGTTGGCAAAATCCGGATAATCCACTGAATCCGTGCTGTTTGTTCCATAATCAACCACTTTGTTGCCGACTGCCCGGAGCGCCTCCATGATGGCACTCTTGACCTCCACCCCTCCATGGTCCGCTCCTATCGCAATTCGCAGAGTAGCGTTCTTCATCGGTAAGATTCAATCCCTCGTCAGGACGGCCCATCCGTGACCGCTCTGGCCTCGAAACGCAATCGCGAAAACGAGTCGGGACCCCTTATTCTGCAGGCGGACCTTCCTCCGTCTGCAAAAACCCGAGAATCCCCTTGATAGCCAGATCCAGGCACACAGCCACCTTCTCGTAGGCCCGCCTGCCTCCACCGATGGGATCTGGTACGTCCCGACCCACCTCCCCGTCAATATCCGCGAAATCGCAAGTAAGATGGAATTTGTCCCGTTGCTCGGGGTAGCGCGTTTCCAGGGTGTCCTGATGATCCCGCGTCATGCAAAAGACATGGCTGGCGTGCTCAATGATCGTATCGTCCACCATGCGGCTCGCGAAACCGTCCAACTCGATCCCGCGTCCGGAAAGGACTTCCAGCGTTTCCAGGCTGGCGGACCCTCCGTCGTAGGCTGCAATCCCTGCCGAACTCACCATGAACCCGGCCTCCGTCCCTGCCACCCGGAACAAACCTTCCGCCATCGGACTGCGGCAGGTATTCCCCGTGCAGACGAAGAGCACATGGGGCTCAGTTTCGGACATGATGCAAGCTATGCCCTCCGTCCTTCGTCCCGTCAAACCAGCAATCCGCGACCCAATCTTCGATCGTACCGTTCCCGGAGATCCTTACAGGAGATTCTCCATTAACATTGCATTACAAGATCATTAACAATGATTGATTGAAAAAGCACGAATTCCCCAGCGCTCTCTGGTCCACTTCACCTCACGAACCCTCAAAGACTTAATAGAACAATGAAGGGACCTGGTATCATGCCCGACTCAGGACTCGCCTGTCTCTCCTTGCCAAACCTGTCTAATCAGCGAACCTTATCATGATGAGCGAACGGTCCGATCTCGGAAACATCCTTCGCACCACCAGGGAGAGCCGTGGCTGGTCGATCGAGGATGTCTCGCATCGCACCCGGATTCCCGACACCACCCTGCGCCAGCTGGAGAGAAACGACTACTCCAAGTTTTCTAGTCTGATCTACGCCAGGAGTTTCCTCGCACAATACTGCGATCACCTTGACATCGATGCGGTCGAATGCCTTGCCCGCTTTGAAACGGGAGATTCCCTGGCCAACCTAGATACCTGTGGCTACCTCAAGGACCACGATGAGCGGGTGAAAGTTCGTCCGCCCGTCATGAAACGACCCCGGAAGCGGAAGAAAAAGGTGCGCAAGGAGAAGCAGATGGAACACAGGGAGAAGCAGGAAAGGAAGCTGGCTGTCTCCTCCCCCCGGCAACCTCTCGTGGTTTTCTCCATCACCTCTCTCCTCCTCACCTGCGCAATCTTCGCCTTCATGAAACTGAGTGATACTCTTGAAGAAAAGGAATCCGTCGCCAGGGAAGAACCTGCCGAGACTCTTGGTGCCATCGGTGGCGCACCCATCCAGACTCCCGCCGGCCCCGATCTCTCTAACGTCCCGCGCGCCCTGCTGGTGACACCGGAAGGAGAAAGCTCTCTCGTAGCTGGTGAACCCGGAAGAACGGCGGGCATCGAGATCCTCAACGCCTCGCCCTCCTCGCAGGCAAACGTCCGCACCCAATTCTCTCTCGACAACCCACCCCCACGGGCTGTCATCGTCGAAGAATAATCCGGTGGAGGGGATCAAACCCCGCCTCTGGAGGCAGGAATGCTCCGAGCCTCCGCGTTCGTTCTCAACCTTCCGCCCGGAACAGCTCCAGAAACGGCGCAAGGAACCTCTCCGCCTTCACCGCTCCCACTCCCTTGATTCCCATGGCCTCCTCCTCCGTGGTGGGCCGGATCCGGGCAAGGTCCTCCAGGGTCTTATTGGAAAACACCCCGTAGGCCGGCAAACGGTGATCCTGTGCCAGGCTGGTTCGAAGATCCTTCAGGCGGGCATAGAGGACGGGATCAACGGGCGCTGGTTCGTCCCCCGGTTCCATCCGTGCTGCCGAACTTTTCGCCGTGCTCTCCCGCAGGGTTTCGGGCCAGAGCAGGCTGTATTCGATTTTTCCCCTCATGGCCTGCTCCCCCTTCGGCGTAAGGGTGACCAGGGGATACTCACCCCGCTGTGTAACGAGAAGGTCTGCAGCGTGCAGGGAATGAAAAAGCTCATTGAGAAAAGCCGTTCCCTTCCCTTTCAGGATCCCGTAGGTTGAAAGTTCGTGCAGGCGCACCCGCAGGATCTCCTGTGACTTGCTGCCAGTCAGCATCTGCACAATACGCCCCCGTCCAAAGATCCCCTCCCAGTCCTTGCCGACACGTCGGCTCATGCGTGCCACCCCACTCAGCACCTTGCGCACCACCAGATCCTCTGCCTCGGTCGGCGCACGCCGGTCCGTCCCGTAGTCGCTGCGGCATACGTCACAGGTCCCGCACTCACCAGGTTCCTCCTCACCGAAGTACTCCAGGATCGCCCGTTGACGACAACCTGCCCCGTAGCACAGCTCAACCATGGCCTGCAGTTTCCGCCGGTCGCGTCGGTCCTTCTCCTCCAGTGCAGCCCGGTCGATCTCCAGGCCACCGGCCTGCACCTCCGGATGCCGCACGCGCGTGCCACGTCGCCGCTGCCCCGGAACATCGAAGCGCTCAAGATAACCCGCACGCGCCAAAGCCGCCAGGGCACTGCTCACCGCCATCCCGTTCTTCACCTCCACTGCCCCCGTGATCTCTTCGATGCTCGCATGAACCTCCTGCTGTTCATCGGCCTCATCATGAAGAAACTGGTAAACCTGGCAGATCGCTCCGTAGCCGGGATTTGCCCCCTCCAGGAAAAACTCCTGCGTCCGGGTGTCGGCGTAATTCCAGAGAAGCTCACAGTGTGCCGCCTCCCCGTCCCGCCCGGCCCGGCCCGCTTCCTGGTAATAGGCTTCCACACTTCCGGGAACCTCGAAATGGATCACGAAGCGCACGTCCGAACGATCAATCCCCATCCCAAAGGCATTGGTCGCCACCGCCACATCCACCTCGCGCCGGATGAACCGATTCTGCGTTTCCTCGCGTTCCTCTTCCGTCATTCCACCGTGATATCCGATACACTTCACACCCCAGCTGTTCAGCGTCTCGGCCACCTCTTCCACCCGCTTGCGCGTCGCACAGTAGACAATCCCGGTCCGGTGTTCATCCAGAATCTCGCGGGTCCGGCGGAACTTGGCCGCCTTGGTCTCAACCGGCGTGATGTTGAAGCTCAGGTTCGCTCGTGCAAATCCCGTCACGATCTGGAACGGTTCATCCAGCTCCAGTACCGACACGATGTCTTTCCGCACCACCGGAGTAGCGGTAGCCGTGAAGGCCACGCACTGCGGGCCGCCCAGGTTCGCCCGCGCCTTGCCCAATCGCAGATAGTCCGGCCGGAAATCGTGCCCCCACTGGCTCAGACAGTGTGCTTCGTCAATCGCGAGGAGAGCCACCTTCACCTCCCGCATGGCGGCCAGGAATCCCTCCGCCCGGAAACGCTCCGGAGCCACATAAACCAGCTTGTAGTCGCCCGCAATCATGCGACCAATCCGCTCCCGCTGTTCGGGGTTGGATAGCGTCGAATTGATGAGGGTGGCCGCCACCCCCTTCTCCACCAGGGCGTCAACCTGGTCCTTCATCAGGGCAATGAGAGGGCTTACCACGATTGTGACGCCCTCCAGGCACAGGGCCGGCAACTGATAGCAGAGCGATTTCCCTCCCCCTGTCGGCATGACCACCAGTCCGTCCCGCGAAGCGAGGATCTGCTCCACGATCTCAGCCTGCCCCTCCAGGAACTCCTCGAACCCGAA
>JAAZXD010000210.1 GCA_014240355.1 Roseibacillus sp.
GCCCGAACCTGCGCCCGAACCTGCGCCCGAACCTGCGCCCGAACCTGCGCCCGAATCTGTCCTCGAACCTGCCCCCGAGCCCGGTTCACAGGATGATTTCAGGGAGTATATTGTGCAACCGGGCGATACCATTTCTGAGATTGGCCGTTTTCACAAGGTGACGGTGGCGGCTATCATCAGGGCTAGCGGCATTACAAATCCGGACAGGATCCTGGTGGGGGAAGTCCTGAAGATCCCGCCTGGTGAGTAGAATTACTGAGATTCAGAATCTTGAAATTATGATTTTGTATTTCGGGATGGGGACGTAGCGTTTCGAAGTAATGAGCGGGTGTGGTGTTGATCGCGGTCCAAAGATGTTGATGGATCCTGGGTTGCACCGGGAGCAGAAGCCGGACTGGATTCGTGTGCGGCTGCCTCACAATCCGGCTTTCTGGTCGACGAAGTCCCTCATCAACGACCTGAAACTGGTTACCGTTTGTGAGGAGGCGCAGTGTCCCAATCGCTGGGAATGCTGGGGGCAGGGCACGGCCACCTTCATGATCGCGGGCGAGAGATGTACGCGGGCCTGTGGCTTCTGTGCGGTCAAGACCGCCAGACCAGAGGCTCTCGAGGAGGATGAACCGGAGCGGGTGGCGGAGGCTACGAAGCGCATGAATCTCAATCACATCGTGATCACTGCGGTGGCCAGGGACGACCTGAAGGACGGCGGAGCGGAACATTTTCAACGCACCATCGAGGCGGTACGCGCCTGTAATCCCAAGATCATCATCGAGGTTCTCGTGCCGGACTTTAATGACAAGGACTGGGCCCTTGAACTGGTGATGGCGGCACGCCCCCATATCTTTAATCATAACATTGAGACCGTGGAACGTCTTACGCCCCTGGTGCGCAGTCGGGCACAATACCAGCGCTCGCTCAGCGTCCTGAGGAAGGCCAAGGACATCGTTGACGGGAAAGTGGCAACCAAGAGTGGCCTCATGCTGGGACTTGGTGAACGGGAGGAGGAAGTGTTGCAGGCCATGGACGATCTCCTGGAGCATGGAGTGACGGTTTTGACTATGGGGCAGTACCTGCGGCCCAGTGTGATGCACCTTCCGGTGGTGGATTACATTACGCCCGAACGATTTGAGAAACTGCGGGAGGCGGCCCTGGAGAAGGGGTTCCGACATGTCGCCAGTGGGCCGCTGGTACGCAGTTCTTATCACGCTGCGGATTTCCACCCGGAGGAAGATGTGCTTGAGGCGATCGAGGCGGATCTGGCGGAGCAGGCCAGGGGTGCGGCCTAGGAGAAGCTCATTTCTCCAGGTCGAAGATGCTCAACAGGGCACGGTGGTCGGATGCGACAGACCATCGGGGGTCATCGATGATATGGCTGGCCTTCTGGTTGAAGAGTGGTCGGAGGGACCGGCTGGCGAGGACGTAATCGAAGCGGGAGTAGAGGTGCTGATAATCCCAGTAATGAGTCCACACTTCGCCGCGAGAGTCCTTGTGGGAAAGCGGTTCGAGGTAGCGTGTTGACTGGGTGGGGCCCTGGATGGAGCGGACGGGGCTCTCCCGGCGTGTCTCATTGAGATCGCCATAAACGCAGAGGAGAGTTCCGGGCCTCTCCTGCAGGATGCGGTCGGCATGTTTGCGCAGGAGGTAGGCTTCGTGGCGGCGCATGAGATCCTGGTGACCCTCGGGAGTTTCGCGCTTGGATTTCAGGTGCACTCCCAGGAAGCGGATCCTGCGGGTGCCAGCTTCTATGGTGGCGTCGAGGATTCCCCGCTGCATGGCGAATTCCTTGGGGTTGTTGTCGGCGTCAACCGACTGGTAGACGAGTGAGCCGTCAGCTCCCTGCGAATTGACGGCCACGATGGGGTAGCGGGAGAGGAGGGCGAGGCGGCGCGTCTCATCGGCTCCTCCGGCATGCTCGGAGTATTTCAAGGCGAGCCCCGCCTCGGAGAGCTTCTCCTTCAGCTCAGCGAGGTCCTTCGCCGTTCCAATTTCGCTGATGCCAAGGACATCGGGTTGGGCCTCCACGATGATCCTGACGAGGGCCTCCACCTCCCGGGCAGGTTTGCGCCGGTCCTTGCGTTCACCGTCGACGAAACGGGACATGGTGAGATAGTTCCGGACGTTGTAGGAGAGAAAGCGGAGCTGGGTGCTCCGTTGGTTGTCCTTCCCGTCAGGAGGAGTTGACGTGGTCTCCGGTGCAGGGGTCGCCAGCGCAGCGGATTCCGACTCGTGCTCAGACGTGGTAGATAGCTCGGATTCTTCCGGGGGCGGTTTTTCGGTCCGTTCCCAATCGGAAAACTCCTCCTTGTCGCCACAGCCGGACAGGAGGAGGGAAAAGAAGAGCAAAAGAAACGCCCCGGCATGCTGCGGGGCGCGGAAGAAAAAGGATTTCGTGAGGAGGCGGTGCATCAGGAATCCTCGGAGGCCGAAGCTTCTTCCTTGTGCTTGGCTTCCTCGGTCGCGACCTTTTTTTCCTCGGTTTCGTTGGAGGTGTCCATTTCAGCCATCCTGATTTCGTCTTCAAAGTCGTCCCGGGCACGTTTGAACTCACCCATGCTCTTTCCAAGTCCACGGGCAAGCTCGGGGATTTTCTTGGCCCCGAAGAGAAGCAGGACGATTATGAAGATGACCGCGATCTCCGGACCGCCGAGGCCACCGATGAACGCCACGGTGTTTGTCATGAGAGCAACTTAATTTGGTTTAGGCTGAGGTGCAAAGAAATAACGCGGGCCCGGACCGGAGGTTGCCGGGAGATGGGGCAGCAGTATTGATAAGGGCCGATTCTGCTGTAATTACAAGGATTTGCCGGTGAGAATTAGGATTTGGATGTCAGGTCTGGAGGGCTAAGAAAGGGGCAGTGGTTCTACCTGTTTTCGAGATCCGGGAGGAGTTGGAGGAGTGCCTGCGGCAAGGCGGGAGGATTCTTTTGCGGGCACCCACGGGATCGGGAAAATCGACCGGGGTGCCCGCCATGATCCTGCAGGCTTCCCAGGTGGAGGGAATGATCGTGGTGGTTCAGCCCCGCCGGATCGCAGCGCGTCTGCTGGCCGGGTTCGTGGCCCGCTCACTCGGAGTGAAGCTGGGGGAGGAGGTGGGCTATGCGGTGCGTTTCGACACCTGCTACGGCGAGCGGACGAGGATCGTCTACGTCACGGACGGAGTATTGCAGCGCTGGTTGCGCGACGACCCGGAACTGGAGGGAGTGGGTGCGGTGCTCTTCGACGAGTTTCATGAGCGGAGACTGGCCTCTGATCTTTCCCTGGCTCGGGTGCTCGATTTGCAGGAAGGCGGGCGGCCGAAACTCCGGGTTCTCGTCATGTCCGCTACCCTGGAAACAGCAGGATTGGCGGACTACCTGCATCCCTGCGAAGTGCTGGAGGCAGGGGGGCGAATGTATCCGGTGGAGATTTTCCATCAACCTCCTCCACCTCCCAGGCGGGGGAGGCACGGGGCGATGGAAACCGTGCCGGTCTGGGAACAGGTGGGGAAGGCCTGCCGGGAAGAGATCCTCGTGCGCAACGAGGGAAGGGAATCCGGGGGCAGTGGTGGAGAGAGGATGCTGGTCTTTCTCCCCGGGGCCTATGAGATTCGCAGGACGGTGGAGCTGCTGGAGCGAAGCAGTTGGGCGCGGGGTTGGGAGGTGAAAGCCCTGTATTCCGCCCTCTCTCCGGCCGCGCAAGCGGAAGCGATTGATCCTGGTGAGACGCCCCGGATCATCGTGGCAACTAACGTGGCGGAGACTTCGATCACGATTGACGGGGTGATCGCGGTGATTGATTCGGGCCTTGCACGGATTGCTTCCTACGATGCCCGGCGCGGGATCGACACCCTGACCATCCGGAAGATTTCTCAGGCGGCGGCTCAGCAGCGGGCTGGGCGCGCGGGGAGAACCGAGCCGGGTCGGTGCGTGAGGTTGTGGAGCGAGCGGGACCACGCCCGGCGCCCGGAGTTCGAGCGACCTGAGGTGCACCGGGTCGATCTGGCGGAGGCGGTTCTCTACCTGAAGGCCGGGAGGGTGGGAGAGGTGCGGGAGTTCCGCTGGTTGGATACCCCGGAGGAGGATTCCCTCCGACGGGCGGAGCGTCTGCTGGAAATGCTGGGAGCGGTGGACGGGGAGGGAGCGATCACGGAAGTGGGAGCATCGATGGCGCGTTATCCGTTGCATCCCCGCGCAGCACGCCTTCTGGAAGCTGCCGAGGAGGAAGGCTGTGTGGCGGAGGCCTGTTTTGCGGCGGCAGTTCTCCAGAGCGAGGGAGTGTTTGCCAGAAAGGCCACCCGTGCCCAGCGGGGGCACTTCCAGGGGGATGGTGATCGATCTGATTTTGAGGCCCAGTGGCGGGCCTGCGAGGCTGCGGAGAGTATGCGTTTCGATCCCGTTCGTTGCGGCGAGTTTGCCATTCATGCCCGGCAGACGAGGGAAACCCTGCAGGTCTGGAAGCAACTTTGCGCCCTCGCGGGTCGACCATCGGTTCGTTCAGGCCAGGTGGCGATGGAGGAACTGCGTGTGCCCCTGGGCCGGGCCGTGCTGGCAGCCTATGGGGACCACGTGGCAGTGCGGACCAGCCGGGGATCGCTGGCCTGTCGGGTGGCCGGAGGGAGACGCGGGAAACTGGATGAGGGGAGCGTGGCGCGGGAGGCGATGGTGTTGGTGGCCACCGGGATGACGGAGGTTCAGGGACGGGAGATGACGGTCCATCTCAGGCATGCAGTTCGAGTGGAGGAGGAGTGGTTGCGGGAGTTGTTCCCGATGGGGTTCCGGAAGGAGGCAGGAGCGGTCTTTGACGAAGTGGCGCGGCGCGTGGTGGTCCGCCGGCGGGTGATGTTCCATGATCTCGTGATCGAGGAGAAGGAAGGGGGGGAAGTGGGTGAGGAGGAAGCGGCGGCCCTGTTGGCGGATCACATTGTGGGCGGGTCCCTCCAACTCAAGCGATGGGACGCCAAGGTGGAGCGCTGGATCGCGCGGGTGGCCTTTGTTGCACGATCCATGCCCGAGCTGGGAATCAGCCCCATTGGTGACGAGGAGAAGAAGCTGATTGTCACGCAGGTGTGCAGGAAGGCGCGTTCTTACCGGGAGGTGAAGGACCGCGAGGTCTGGCCCGTTCTCCGGGACTGGCTCTCCGCCCCCCAGTCCGCAGCCCTCGAGAGTTATGCCCCGGAACGGATTGAACTGGCCAATGGGGTGGGGGCGAAGGTGGGATACGAAGCCGGGAAGGATCCCTCCATCGCCCTCAGGGTACAGCAGCTGTATGGCGTCAGGGAGACCCCTGCCATTTCCGGTCGTCCGGTACAGGTGCAGATTCTCGCGCCGAACCAGCGTCCCTGGCAGGTGACCCAGGACCTGGAGAGTTTCTGGGTGAGTGGTTACCCCCGGATGAAGAAGGATCTCGCGGGACGCTATCCGAGGCATGAGTGGAGGTAGCACGGAGAACCCGGTCTATTTGGTGTTGGTTCCCGGGAATTTGGGGTAGAGTCCGATCGTGTCACGGGTGATCCTTCTGATTTCACTCCTTCCCATCATTCTCTCAGTGGTGGTAAGGAAGCTCTTCTGTGATCGTGGGGTGCGTTCGGCGGGCGACGGGGAGACCTCGCGGACCGGGCGGGAACTGGCGGATCTTCTCCTCTCCAAGGCAGGGATATCCGGCAAGGTGGAGGTGATCGAGAAACGCAGGGCAGAGGTCAAGGTGGGCAAACCGGTCAAGCTGATGCTCTCCAAACGCCTGGTGGGGGCGAAGAACGTTCTGGCCCTGGGCGAGGTGGCCCTCCTGTGTGGG
>JAAZXD010000211.1 GCA_014240355.1 Roseibacillus sp.
GGTGGGCACGAAAACAGTCACCTGATTCGCATCCTCCACCACGAGTTGCATGTGCTTAAACCAGCGCTCGGTCGCGTCTCCACTCAACCGGGCGTCCAATAGTCTGAGGATCTGCGTCCTTGCTTCTTCTGTACTGATGCGCGCACCGCCACGGGCGGATACTTCCCCCACTCTTGTCCCTCTTGGTGTCGAAACACCACCTTCATCCCTGCTGCTCATTACTGTTCTCCAATTCCTGCTTTTTGATTGATTCTTGTTTATCCGTTCCCCGCTTAACTTTGAAGCCTGACAACCCGCGAGGAACAGCTGCCATGGAATTACCGTCTGTGACGAGGTCGTCAAAATTATTTAGAGAAGAAAATCGCACCCCCTTCGCACCTCTTTTCCACAAGCGTTCCACGGCGTTGACGATGTTAGACTCCAAAGGTCGCCTGTTAAGTTCACCAAAAGAAACGAGCAGTTTGAATTCCTGATGAAATCGGTTGCTGCATTAGTTTGACACCGGGTTCCATTCCGAACCCGCGGCAAATCGGGCGGCGCTTGGAAAGGTGCAACTCGCTGACGGCAAGCATCCCTGCGGCCCCCTGGGCGGCGGCGCCCAGGCGAGGTCATGCCCCGGATCGCGTCTTTCCACGGCCGGGCCAGAAGTATCCGCAGCCAAATGTCACAATGGTGGTGGCGGGCCAGGCCCAGAAAAAGCCCACGGTTGTCCTGAGAGTCTCCCCATCGCCTTCTCCTTCAAGGTAATACATGGGAAGGGCCGCCAGCCACTGGTAGGGCATTCTCACAAACTCGAGGCTATGGAGAAGAGCCCAGACGTCATTCCGGATAAAGAGCACCCCTAAGAAGGATATGATTGAACCTGTCAGCAATCCTTTGAAGCTGCCTCGTCCTAGTAACGCACAGAGGAACATGGCCAGAAGTGGTCCCATAGTGTAGGTGGTCATCCCGAAGGCGAGAGGAAGTATGGCTACGCCCGTCTCCTGCTGCACCCAGCGCATAAGGAGGGTGAACAGGGTGAGGAACAGCCCCCAGATCACCACCCACATCCGGGCCTTGGCCACGAGTTCCCGTTGCTCCTCCGCACTCCCATGCTCCTCGGGCTTGTAGAGCACCGAAACGGTGGTCTGGCTGAGGGCCGCAAGGATCGAGTCCAGGCTGGAGATGGCCGCAGCAAAGACCCCCCCCAGGATCAAACCGCTCAACCCTGGCGGCAGTTCCCTCACGATCCAGATCGGGAAAACGTTGTCCGCTTCCCCCGGCGTTCCGCTCCCGGCGTTCCACTTCATCCCCTCTGCCACCACGTCTTCGGGCGGGTGCCTGGCGTACCACACGAAGAGGGCTGCGCCCACCATGAGCATTAGCAGGGTGATCAATTGCCCCACCGAACTCCACATGATGGCCTTGCCCGCGTCCCGGGCGTTTTTGCAGCAGAACATCCGCTGGGCGTTGAGTTGATCGACCCCGTAGGCGCCCAAATTCTGAAACGGAACCGCAAAAATAGCGACCCAGAAGGTGAATTTGAAGGCGTCCGAGACGCCCGCGTCGAAGCTCAGCCACTCCGTTTTGCCGGCCTCGGCGGCGGTCTCAATCCAACCGGGCCCCAGGTGACTGCCTACCCAGAACAGGGTGATTAATCCTCCCGCCGAGAAAAGGAAGAACTGCATCACATCCGTCCAGATCACGGTTCGCATACCGCCCATGAGCGTCCACCCGATGGCAAAGACGCCGATAATGAGAATACACGCCTCAAAAGAGAATGGCGTCACAATCATGAGCGGGATCGCAGCCACAAGGACCCGAACACTCTGCGCAAGGATGGACCCGATCGTGAAGAAGATCGTCGCCAGGGTCTTGAGCTGGGGTTTGATCCGGCGCCCCATGTAGTCGTAGGGACTATAGATGTCCTCCTCGTAGAAGACCCTTGTGAAAGCCAAACCCACAATGACACGGCCAATGATCGAGCCCAGAGCCCAGACCAGATAGGTAAAGTTTCCATTGGCCGCCATCACCCCGCCTGGCACCCCGATGAAAGTGACTCCACTGATTTCAGTCGCGATGATCGAGCCGCACACCGCCAACCAGGGGAGCGAACGCCCACCCGCAAAGAAATCACTCATGGAGGCCTGTTTTCCCCGCATGACGTGCCCAACCCAGGTGGTCAATCCGAGGTATCCGAAGAGCACTATCCAGTCCAGGGCCTTGAACCACTCGTGAATCTCCATCGGCAACCTCAGCCTACCGCCCTCCGCGCCCTTCGTCGACCCTTCGCTGAAAAAATTCAACCAATCGAAAGTAATATTCTTGTCGACCTGCTCCGAGCGGATAGTCTCCGACTTTATTCGTTAAGGTGCCTGCAGAGGGAACGACAGCCAAGGTCGCTGGTATCATCCCCGCCCGATGGGGATCCTCCCGCTTCCCCGGAAAGCCCCTCCATCACCTGGCAGGCAAGAGCCTGCTCCGCCACGTCTTTGAGCGGGCGGACAAATGTGAACGACTCGATCTCATCCTGGTCGCCACTGACGACGTCCGCATCAAGGAAGAAGCCGTCTCCTTCGGCGCCGAGGTTGTCATGACCTCCTCCGACCACTCCACTGGCACGGACCGCATTGCGGAAGCCGTCCTGCCACATCCCGAGATCACCCACGTCATAAACATCCAAGGCGACGAACCCCTCGTGGACCCCGCCCTGGTCGACTCCTTGGTGACCGCACTGACAGCCGAACCCAACCTGCCCATGATCACGGCCGCCAATCCGGTGACGGACCTCGCCCAACTCGATGACCCCGACATCGTGAAGGTCGTCGTCGATGGGAAGGGAAACGCTCTCTATTTCTCCCGCAGTCCCCTTCCCTTCCTCAGGACCCGCCCTGACGCCCTCGCGCCCCTGCGGCACATGGGCCTCTACGGCTACCGCCGCGATTTCCTCGAACAGTTCGTCAGTTGGCCTCCCGGCCTGCTTGAGCAGGCGGAACAACTCGAGCAACTCCGCGCCCTTGAAAACGGCGCCCGCATCCGCGTTGTCCTGACCGAAGATCATTCCATCGGACTCGATACCCCCGAACAGGTTCCACAGCTGGAAGCTCTGCTTGCCGCCTGCAACACCTCCTAATATTCTGAGCACTAACAACCAATCATCTGGCGTGAAATACATCTTCGTCACCGGAGGGGTAGTCTCTTCCCTTGGAAAGGGACTCGCCTCAGCGTCCATCGGCACCCTGCTCGAACATCGTGGCCTCAAGGTCACCATCCAGAAGTTCGACCCCTACCTCAATGTCGATCCCGGAACCATGTCTCCCTACCAGCACGGAGAGGTCTACGTCCTCAACGACGGCGCGGAAACTGATCTGGACCTGGGGCACTATGAGCGTTTCACCAACTGCGTCCTGACCCGCTTCAATAATCTCACCTCCGGCCAGGTCTTCGAGAACGTCATCAAGAAGGAACGCAAGGGCGATTACCTCGGCAAGACCGTGCAGTTCATCCCCCATGTAACCGACGAGATCAAGGCCCGTATTCACGACCTCTCCTCAAAGAACCCCGAGGTCGACGTCATCATTACCGAGATTGGCGGCACCGTTGGGGACATCGAGGGGCACCTCTTCCTGGAGGCCCTCCGTCAGTTTTCCCTGGAGGTGGGGCGCGAGAATGTCTGCTTCATTCACGTCACCCTCCTGCCCCTCATCCGGGCGGCGGGGGAGATCAAGACCAAGCCCACCCAGCAGTCGGTAGCCAAGTTGCGCGAAATCGGAATCCAGCCGGACATCATCATCTGCCGCACCGAGCACGACCTTGACGAGGACAACCGACGTAAGATCGCAATGTTCTGTAACGTCGAGAAGAAGAACGTAGTGGCCTTCCGCGACGTGAAACACACAATCTACGAGTGTCCTCTCGACCTGCGTCGCGACAAGATCGACCGCCTCGTGGTCGACAACCTGGGAATTGATTCCCCCACCCCCGACCTGCAGGGCTGGGAGAACTTCGTGGAACGCCTCATCAAGCCAAAGCACGCGGTGGACATTGCGGTGGCGGGTAAGTACATCGAGTTACAGGACGCCTACAAATCCATCTACGAGTCCCTCACCATCGCGGGGGCCGCCCATCACACCAAGGTGAACATCGTGCGGGTGGACTCGGAATCGATCGAGGAACACGGGGCTCAGAACGTCATCGGGGAAGTCGACGGCATTCTCATCCCTGGCGGATTTGGCGACCGGGGCATCGAAGGCAAGATCCAGGCGGCCCACTACGCCCGCTCCATGCGTATTCCCTACCTCGGAATCTGTCTCGGAATGCAAGTGGCCACCATCGAGTTCGCCCGTAACGTCTGCGGGCTTGAGGGTGCGGATTCTACTGAATGCAACAAGGACGCCCCCCATCCGGTCATCTGCCTGCAGGAGGAACAAAAGGGAGTCGAAGACATGGGCGCCACCATGCGACTGGGGGCCAGCGAGTCCAATCTCCTGCCCGGGACCATGGCGGCAGAGCTCTACGGTGGTGCCGACGTGATCAGTGAACGTCACCGCCACCGCTACGAGTTCAACCCCGACTATCTCGATCAGTTTCGGGATGCGGGGATGATAATTTCCTCCACCTCGGCCAAGGAGGGCCTGGTGGAAATCATAGAGCTCTCCGATCACCCCTTCTATCTAGGCGCCCATGTCTTCGACTCCCTTTTGTTCCTCCTGCAGGCAGATGACCGGATGGGGGGCGTCCTTGTTGCATTCAGTAGAATCCGCACCCTCAAGCCCGCAGACGTTACGGGCGAACTCGATGGTGGCCACTTGCATTCCGAGACAGATTCCGAGGTAGGGAATACGCATGGAGCGGGCGTAGTGGGCCGCCTGGATCTTGCCTTCGATGCCCCGGTCGCCAAATCCGCCAGGGATGAGAATGCCGTCGACTTCCCCGATGACGTTCTGAGCCCCGTGTTCCTCGATCGATTCCGAGTCCACCCGCACGATGTTCACCTTGGTGTGATGGGCGGCCCCCGCGATGGTGAGGGACTCGTAGATGGATTTGTAGGCGTCCTGTAACTCGATGTACTTACCCGCCACCGCAATGTCCACCGCGTGCTTTGGCTTGATGAGGCGTTCCACGAAGTTCTCCCAGCCCTGCAGGTCGGGGGTGGGGGAATCAATTCCCAGGTTGTCGACCACGAGGCGGTCGATCTTGTCGCGACGCAGGTCGAGAGGACACTCGTAGATTGTGTGTTTCACGTCGCGGAAGGCCACTACGTTCTTCTTCTCGACGTTACAGAACATTGCGATCTTACGTCGGTTGTCCTCGTCAAGGTCGTGCTCGGTGCGGCAGATGATGATGTCCGGCTGGATTCCGATTTCGCGCAACTTGGCTACCGACTGCTGGGTGGGCTTGGTCTTGATCTCCCCCGCCGCCCGGATGAGGGGCAGGAGGGTGACGTGAATGAAGCAGACATTCTCGCGCCCCACCTCCAGGGAAAACTGACGGAGGGCCTCCAGGAAGAGGTGCCCCTCGATGTCCCCGACGGTGCCGCCAATCTCGGTAATGATGACGTCGACCTCGGGGTTCTTTGAGGAGAGGTCGTGAATACGGGCCTTGATCTCGTCGGTTACATGGGGGATGAACTGCACGGTCTTGCCGAGGTAATCGCCCTTGCGTTCCTTCTTGATGACGTTCTCGAAGACCTGGCCGGAGGTGAGATTATTGAAGCGGGTCAGGACGCAGTTGGTGAAACGCTCATAGTGCCCCAGGTCCAGATC
>JAAZXD010000212.1 GCA_014240355.1 Roseibacillus sp.
GTTATCGGTGTTGACAGCAGACAGACAGGCATCCGTCGCCTTGAGATCTACCAGGGCTTTCACCGCCAGATGGGACAACAGGATCTCAGGATTGGGTGTTGCATGATCTCCTTCCTTGCCCGGGCCACCGGCACTGCTTGCAGGCCTGGAGTCACTGACAATGAACTGAACCGTGCCGCGCTGGGAAGTCGAGGCCAGCCCACCGGTCGCCTGGAAGCGGATCGCTCCCTTCGGCACATCATAGATGATCAGAGATTCCGCATGGGTTCCCAGTCCGGTTGGAGCCCTCTTCCCGTCATGGGTCTTGAGGGCAATACCGGTTGCGCTCACTCCAAATCCGATCCGGCCCCATCCACTCTTGGCTGACTTCCATTTGAGGGACTGGAGTTTCATTTTTTTGCCGGCAGCGTCAACAAACACGGGCTCGAACCAGGCAGCGTGATCCGTGCTGGTCCCGTTGCCCCCGTCAGCAACCATGAGGTAGAGCTCCTTGAATTTGGAAACATCCACATCGATGGTGACCGTCTCCTTCTTACCGATGACCTTGCTCTGGAAAACCGGTGGCTTGGGGCCTTCAAGGGCCGACTCCTCGCTATTGCTCACCATAGTCGCCGCCAGAAGATCCTTCGCTGCCGACACGTCGCCTAATCGGCCCAGGCTCACCGCGCCCGCCAACTGCACGCGGGGATTCTTGTCCTTCAATGCGGAGACGAAGAGGTCCTTGGACACCCCGGCCAACTGCGTCCTGCGGTCGGTGAGCGCCCGCAGGGCCCACTCCCTTACGGCAGGATCGGCAGCCAATCTGATCAATCCGGCATTGGCCCTGGCTCCCTCCATCTGCTTGTAAGTGAAGATGGCTGCGACCCGCGATTCCAGGGAAGCCGTCCTGTCGACTGCCACCGCGGCTACATTCTTCGCGACTGCAGGCCGGTTAAGCAACTCCTGGGATGCTGCCGTCCGCGCCGTCGCACTGGCCGAACGAAGAAGTTCTACCAGAGCCTTGTCCTTGAGTTTTGCAGGATCAGGAAATCGCCGGAACTTCCACCCTTTGGGAACGTAGCGCTGCACGTAGCCCTTCTTGGGATTGCCCGAGTAACCCGCTCCATCCCAGGCCGCCCCATACAATCTGCCGGAGCCATCCACGTCCACATCCGCAATCTGCGCAAGGCGAATGAAGTTTTCCGGCTTCTGGGTGAAACTCGCTCCATCGGGCGTCAGGCGATGAATGATGAGCTGGCTCCGTCCCCAGTCACACATCATGGGCACATTGTTGAACTTCTCCGGCCAGGTTGGCTCCTGGAGGAAGAGCGCTCCCGTTCCCGACCCCCCTCCCAGATCCTGCAACGCAGGAATGATCTCGTCCGTGAAGTGCTTGAAAAGCATCGGGTAGCCATACTGCCCGGATTGAATGTGATGAATGAAGCGAATGTTCCACCCTCCCCCGTCGTTGGTATTCCCCCGGGTAAACATGTTCATGAGAGGATCGATCGCGACGTCGTAGATATTGCGCAGACCGTGGGTGTAGAGCTCCATCTCGCTTCCGTCCGGACGCACGCGCACTACACCACCGCCCAGCATGGTCAATTCCCTGCCATCCGTTCCCCTGGCACCGACGATTCCAAAGTCGCCCACCGCAATATAGATCCACCCGTCGATCCCCAGTCGAATACCATTGGTGGTGTGATCAGCCCCGCGGGCCTGATTGTGCTTGGGTGGACTCACGTTGGAAACCAGGATCTTCCCCTCCCCGTCGGCCACTCCATCCCAGTCCTTGTCTTCCAGGACCGAGAGATGCATTGCTTCCAATTTTCCGCTACTGGCGGGAATGACCGTATGCAGGATGTAGAGCTTCCTGCCGATCGAGATCAGGCCACGAGGATTGTCTATCTTGGCGAAAACCGTGCTCTTCTCCGGTTTTCCGTCTCCATCGGCATCAACCAGGCGCACGATCTTACCCTTCCCGGGCCCCTTCCCCAGTGACCCGAGCATGTCCACGCCCACAAAGACCTCTCCGGTGGGGGCCGCGCACAGGCAGGCAGGACACGGAGTGAGTTCCGGGCCCGAAAACCGGACTGATTCCAGCTCAGGAGGAGTCTGGGCCCCAAGCGAATGAGCAAGCAGAACGCCCGTCGCAAGCGAAAGCCCTGTGAGGATCGATTTGAGTCGTTTCATGATGAATCTACCTTGGCGAAAACAGCCTTCCCTGCCCGAACCATCCGCCCAGCCCCGGGAGAAGGATTTGCCTCCGATTTTTCGGCTTCCGCGGCATGCCGGGTTTTACTTCAACTGGCCCACAGTCCAGAGCAACCCACGTGCAACGAGGTTGAGATAGACCTCTTCCTGCATCGTTTCGTTGTGGTGGCCCAGGGTGGTGCCGAAGACCTTGCCCTTGCCGTACTCGTTCACCCACACGCAGTCGTGGAAGGCTTTGCCTCCATCGATACTTCCCTTGGCCAGAACCTTGGCGGTAGGCCACACTTTCTTGATGTGATAGAGTTCCCCTTTCGGCGTCTTCCATTTTCCCGGGAATCCCTTCATGACGGGATGGTCAGCGGCCAGATTGGTGACCTCGATGGGCGCGTGCCGCCCATGTCGCGGGGATGTGACTCCCAGCATGGCTGGCCAGTGCTTGGTTTCACCCGGAATCTTCCAGTGATAAGAGTGCATCGAACAGTGGATCACCACCGCCGCCTTGCCCTCGTGGTGTACCTTGCCGAGTCCTTCCACGAACTTACCGTCTGTTTCGTGAGCGTGGCAGAGATTATAGACGATGACATCATAGTCCTTCGCCCAACCCTCCTGGCTCAACTTCTCCTTGGTCTGCTTCGCATCTCCCAAGAAGATATCCCATTCGACGTCGGCCCGCTTGCTGATCCCCTCTGTGAGAATCTTCTTCTGGGTCTTGTAATCGTGATAGCCCCCTCCAGTGACCAGCAGGGCCTTGATCGCCTTTCCCTTGCTTTGGCCTTTTTCTTTCTGGGCGGTGCCCACGCCTCCAACCAGGACAAGTAGCCCGAGGGTGAGGAGCGGCAACAACAGGACAATGACTCTCTTGGGCGAACTCATACTGATCCTCTAGGGCTTGGCGGGACTGCAGGCAAGTCCCATCCCGGGGCTGAAGAGGGAGGCCTGCGTCAGGCGAAAAGGTCCCCTCTTCATGTTGTTCGACGCTATCAAGGCTGCGTTTTCCGAGGCAAAGCTCCACCGGAGCAGAAGAGGACCGCCAGTCTATTTCGCTCCGCTCACCGGATTCTTCGCAGATGGCACCCCTTTCTCCGGAACTGGCACACCCGATGTCCAGGCGATGGCATTGAGAACAAGGGTGCGCCAGTTATCGCTGTCCCAGGTGGCATGGTAGTGTGCCCCCGTCGTTCCAAAGCCCCGGCCCTTGCCCCCCGGACGTTCGTAGGCCCACCCGATGTGCTGGATCTCTCCGGCCGCCATCGATTTGCGGACATGCGGATTGTTTGAATGCGGGCCATCGGGACGCTTCATGGTCTCCTTTGGCGGATGGGCGGAGAGAATAGGCGTGACTCCCTTCATCTCCGGGGCAAAGCGCATGTGGTAATACCACTCATCATTCTGCACAAAGGGCGTGCACCCGCGGGTGATGGGATGCTTCGGCAACTGCTCAATAGTGGCAGTCCAATGCGGGTTGACCGACCAGTGGGTCTCGAAGTAGCCCCCCATTCCCTTGAGCAAGAGATCCCCAGCCTTCCCCTTGGGCACCTCCACCCCGTAGTGCAGGCACACCAAACCCGCCCCGCTGTCGATGAGCTTCTCAAACTGCTCAAGGTTCTTCATGATGAGATGTCCCCCGCCCCCATTGCAGAAGATCACGATACAGTCGACTCCCGCAAAGGCATCGGCTTCCTTGGGCCACCCCTTGTACTGGGCAGTCTCGAATCCCAGCCCGCTTTTCTCCAGGGCTGCGGCAAGCACGGCATTTCCCTGGACATGATTATGGGTTTTGCTGTTCTTTCCACCGTCGGCCAGGAAAACCACCTTCTTCTTGTCCGCGATGGCCGGACCTGTGAGGGCGGCGATGAGCGAAATAACGATGAAAATCTGGGAGGCGAAACGTTTCATGATCGCAGATGCTTCCCGAAGCGGACCCGCTTGACAAGGTGAATGAAAGAGTTACCGGAGCTCCCTCCTTCCTCCCTGATCAGGACGGGAAGCCATAATTGCCCATTGCGCCGCAGGCTCTTTCCGGGTGAAATCCCACTTCCCCTCATGAAATCGCTCGTCCTCGTCCTCGCCAGTCTCTGTTCCTCCCTTGCCGCTGCTTCCGTGCCTCGGGTCCTCCCGGAGGGCACCCTCCCGAACGATAAGCGCCTCGCTCCCCTCAGGGATCTCAACGGCTATTTCCCCTTCACGCCTCCCGGATCCAAGGACCAGTGGACCAAACGGGCCAAGAAGATCCGTCATGACCTCAAGGTCGCGATCGGTCTCTTCCCGGAACCGGATCGCAACCCGCTCAACGCTGTCATTCACGGCCGGATCGACGGTGGGGATTTCACGGTCGAAAAGGTCTACTTCGAAACCCGCCCGGGCTACCTCCTCACCGGTTCCCTCTATCGACCCAAGACCGTGAAAGGGAAGATTCCAGGAGTGATCTGCCCGCACGGTCACTGGAACGAGGCGCGATTCTTCGATTGTGGTGAAGACGCCGCCAGAAAGCTGGTCCAGCAGGGAGCGGAAACCGACGTGGAAAGCGCCCGCAACCACATCCAGTCGCGTTGCGTCGGTCTCGCCCGCCTCGGGTGCACGGTGCTTCAGTACGACATGATCGGTTACTGCGACAACGACCAGATCTCCTACCAGATCGGCCATCGCTTCGCCAAGCAACGGCCGGAAATGATCTCCGAGAAGAACTGGGGGCTCTACAGCCCGCAGGCGGAGTCACACCTGCAGAGCATCATGATGTTGCAGACATGGAACTCCATGCGCGCGATCGACTTCCTGCAAAGCCTTCCCGAGGTTGACGACCGCCGAATCGCAGTGACCGGTGCAAGCGGCGGCGGCACCCAGAGTTTTGCCGTCTCGGCACTTGATCCCAGAGTGGCGGTGTCCATGCCTGCCGTGATGGTCAGCACTGCCATGCAGGGCGGATGCACCTGTGAGAACTCCACCCTCATGCGCATCAGTGAGGGGAACATCGCCTTTGCTGCGCTCTTCGCACCCAAGCCACTCGCTCTCACCGCCGCCAACGACTGGACCAAGGAGATGTCCAGGAAGGGGTTTCCCGAACTCAGGAAAACCTACGAGCTCCTGGGGGTTCCGGACCATGTCACGCTGCATGACCGGACTGAGTTCGACCACAACTACAACCTGCCCTCGCGCCAGGCCATGTACAAGTGGTTCAACAAGCACCTCAACCTGGAGGCCAGGGCCCCGGAAAAGGAGCGTCCTCACAGGCGCCTGACGGAAAAAGAGCTCACCGTCTTCGACAAGAATCATCCCAAACCTGCAGGCGGGGCTGACTTCGAACGCAGGATTCTCGCCAAGCTGGCCGCCGAATCCGGTGCCAGGATCGCGGCCAGCCCTGAAATTGCCCGCCAGGGATGGAATTCGATCCTGGCTTCCAGACCTGGCCACTCTGGTGATGTGAAATGGCAACTGATGAGCAAGAAGGATCGCGGCTCCTACCTGGAGATGCCGGGATTCCACAACAACACGACTCACGGGGAACA
>JAAZXD010000213.1 GCA_014240355.1 Roseibacillus sp.
AGATCACTCTCGACTTTGTGAAATTTTTCACAAAGTCCTTGCGAGCTTACCTGCTTTCAGTCCTTATTCCCGTGGTATCCCACAGATGAGCGAGTCCTCCGCCACAACGATCTACGAGGCTCCCGATGCCGCCACCAACGCGGCGCAGGCAGCCACGGACTACCAGGCCGGAACCGAAGATCTCCTCGGAGAAAAGATGGTTCTCAACATGGGGCCATCCCACCCCGCCACCCACGGGGTTCTGCGCCTCATCCTGGAACTTGATGGCGAAGTAGTGACCAGGGCCGAACCCGACATAGGCTTTCTTCACCGCGGTGACGAAAAGATCGCGGAGAACATGCACTACAACCAGTTTGTCCCCTACACGGACCGGTTGGACTACCTCGCGCCCCTTGCCAACAATGTGGCCTATGCCTGCGCAGTGGAGAAATTGATGGACTGGGAACTCCCTCCCCGTGGTCAGGCCATTCGCGTACTTGCCTGCGAACTCGCGCGCATCTCCTCCCACCTCCTCGGCGTCGGCGTCTACGCCATGGACGTAGGAGCCATGACGGTATTCCTCTACACCTTCACCGAGCGGGAAAAGATCTACAACCTCTGCGAGCAACTCACCGGAGCCCGCTTCACCACTTCCTACACCCGGGTGGGTGGACAGATTCGTGACCTGCCCGATGGATTCGTTGAGAACCTGCGCTCCTTTCTGAACGAGTGTGAGAAGACGATTGAGGAGGTCGACAAGCTCCTGACCCGCAACAAGATCTTTCTCCTCCGCACCAAGGATGTCGGCATCATCTCGGCTGAAACGGCCATCTCCTATGGCCTGACCGGTCCCAACCTGCGGGCTTCCGGACCAAGCCGCGACCTGCGCAAGGACCGTCCCTATCTCGGATACGAGCAGTATGAATTCGATATCCCGGTCGGAGAACTGGGTGACTGCTACGATCGCTACCTTGTCCGCATGGAAGAGCTCCGGCAATCCATCCATATCGTCCGCCAGGTACTCGACACCCTGCCGGACGGACCCATCAACGTGGCGGACACCAAGAGCTCGCTACCCGAAAAGGAAAAGGTCCTCATGAAGATGGAGGAACTCATTCACCATTTCATCGTAGCCACCCAGGGCATCGAGACCCCGGAGGGCGAAGTGTATTTCGGTGCCGAAAACCCCAAGGGAGAGCTCGGATTCTACATCAATTCGCGGGGCGGCGGGGTCCCCCACCGCCTCAAGATTCGCGCTCCCTCCTTCGTCAACCTCTCCATTCTTTCCGAACTCCTGGTTGACCACATGGTCTCCGATATCCCCACCATCCTCGGCTCCCTCGACTTCGTCATGGGAGAGTGTGACCGCTGATCTTCCCAGTTGCTCCACCTGCCGGCAACCCGACACAATGTCCAACTCCATCCTCAACGAACAAATCGCTTCCCCCCAGTCGGACGGGACCAGGCATCACCCGCCGTTTGAGATTACCAGGCAGATCGAACAGGAGGCCGAACTGCGCATCCGGCAGTATCCGAACGATCGGAAACGCTCGGCGGTCCTTCCCCTCCTGCATATCGTGCAGTCCGAGTTCGGATTCATCTCCCCGGAGGCCATCGAGTGGGTGGCCGCCAAGCTCGACCTTGAGCCAATCAAGGTCGAAGAAGTGGTCACCTTCTACCCCGGACTGCGTCAGCATGCTCCCGGAAAGTATCATATCCGGATCTGCCGCACCCTCAGCTGCGCAATGGGCGGGAGCTACGAACTGATGGACAAGATCTGTGAACTGGCCGGAATCGACCGGTCCCGCACCTCGCACCACAATCCCATCGCGGTCTCTCCCTGTGGAACCTGGTCGGTGGAATTCGCCGAGTGTCTTGCTTCCTGCGGGACGGCCCCGGTCTGCCTCGTCAACAACGATTTTCACGAAGACCTCCCAGCCGCCAAGGCCTCCGAACTTTTCGAGAACTACAAGTAGCGCAACTCCATGGCCAAGGTTACCTACATCAAGGGGAAGGAGCCCCACGAGCGCGAACGGCGGTTGATTTTCCGCAATGTCGACCGCAAGGGATGGAACCCCTCCATCAAGAAGTACCTTTCGGATGGTGGCTACAAGGAACTCAGGAAATCCCTCCGGATGAAACCCGGCAAGGTCACCGAGGAGGTGAAGAAATCGGGCCTGCGGGGGCGGGGCGGGGCAGGCTTTCCCACCGGGGTGAAGTGGGGATTCATTCCTCCCACCAACAAGAAGCCGGTCTATCTCATCTGCAACTGCGATGAATCCGAACCGGGGACCTTCAAGGACCGTTATATCGTCCACCAGGATCCGCATCAACTCATCGAGGGCATGGTGATCTCCTGTTTCGCGGTGGGAGCCAAGGTGGCCTACATCTACATCCGCGAAGAATTCCCGGAAGCGGCCAGGATCGTGGAGAAGGCCATTGCGGAAGCAAGGAAGGAAGGTTTCCTCGGCAAGAACATCTGCGGAACCAGATTCAGCTGCGAATTCCACGTCCACCGCGGAGCCGGCGCTTACATCTGCGGGGAAGAAACCGGACTCATTGAGTCGCTGGAGGGCAAGCGCCCCTACCCGCGCATCAAACCCCCATACTTCCCCGCCGCCATGGGGCTCTACATGTGCCCCACGATCGTAAACAACGTGGAAACGCTCTGTCACGTGAAGCACGTTATTGCGATGGGCGGAGAGAAATACGCCGGAATTGGAATGCCCCGTAATACCGGCACACGCATCCTGTGCGTATCCGGCGACGTGCAGAAACCCGGTTACTACGAGATTGAAGTAGGCAGGATGACGATGGGCGAACTCCTCAACGATGTATGTGGAGGCCCTCTCGAGGGGAGGTCGTTCAAGGCGGTCATCCCCGGCGGATCCTCCGCCAAGATCCTGCGTTGCTCTGACAAGTTCAACGTCACCTGCCCGCCTGGAACGGAGAAACGCGAGATCGACTTTGAGGAGATCCCCCTTGATTTCGACACCTTGGCGGCCTGTGGATCAATGGCAGGATCGGGAGGCGTGATCGTGATGGACGACTCACGCCGCATGTCGTGGGTACTCAACAACATCAACGAATTCTATGCACACGAGAGTTGCGGACAGTGCACTCCCTGCCGTGAGGGGTCTGCCTGGATGAAGAAGATCACCGACCGCCTGGTCGCTGGCAAGGCAAGTGCGGCCGACCTCGACACGCTCGAGTCGGTGGCCTACCAGATCGACGGTCGGACCATCTGCGCATTCGGGGAAGCCTGCGCCTGGCCAGTCGAATCAATGATCGACAGGTTCCGCGACGAACTCCTGGCCGATACGGTGGAAGATAACCCCTCGGTGGCCCGCAACGCCGAACAGGAAGCCCAGCGCCGCTACCTGCAGGACACCATTGCGAAGGCAGGAAAATCCTGATCCCTCCCGGCTGCTGACAAAACCGGATGAAGGTGACGGGATCTGCAGAGAATCAGGTCTTCCGAATGCTTGTGAAAAATTTCACAAAGTGCGCTTGTCCCTTTCGTCTCCTGCATTCATAGTCTAAACCGAACCCCATGGGAGGCCTCGCTCGACGCTGATTTATGGCAGACTCCGTACCTGCTACCGCTGACAAACTTCCCAAGGACCTCGCCGCCGAGAAGGGCATGGTCAATGTCCAGATTGACGACACGTGGGTTCAGGTGCCAGTTGGCACACGCATGATAGAAGCGTGCAAGATGGCCGAGAAGGAGGTCCCCCACTACTGCTATCATCCCAAGCTCTCCTCTCCGGGAAATTGCCGCATGTGCCTCGTCCAGATGGGTATGCCGCCCCGCCCCGCCCCTGGCCAGGATCCCACCTACGAAGAAAATGGCTACCAGAAGATCGGCTGGATGCCACGACCGGTCATCGCCTGCGGCAACACCGTCGCGGAGAACATGGGAATTCGCACGGGAGGGGACCTCGTGGAGGAGTGTCGCAACGGGGTGATGGAGTTTCTCCTCATCAATCATCCGCTCGACTGCCCGATATGCGACCAGGCCGGCGAATGCAGCCTGCAGGAGTTTTCCGTCGAACACGGCCGCGGCTTCTCCCGGTTCGAGGAGATGAAGGTCAAGAAACCGAAGAATGTGGAGATCGGTCCCCGCATCAGGCTCGACGACGAGCGCTGCATCATGTGTAGCCGGTGCATCCGCTTCATGGATGAGGTGGCCGACGATCCTGCCCTCGGATTCATTGACCGGGGGACCCACACCACTCTCACGGTCCATCCGGGACACCGACTCGACAGCAACTATTCCCTCAACACCGCGGACATCTGTCCGGTAGGCGCTCTCACATCCACCGATTTCCGATTCCAGATGCGCGTCTGGTTTCTCAAGGAAACCAAGAGTATCGACGTGAATTGCGGCACCGGCTGCAATACCGTAATCTGGACTCGTGGCAACGATATCTTCCGTATCACTCCGCGTGAGAACAACGAGGTCAACTCGTGCTGGATGCCCGACAGCCACCGGCTCAATTTTCGCTACCTCCATGCCGAGACGCGCCTCACCGATCCTGTCGTAAAATCGGACGGCAGGCACAAGGTGGCTGATTGGTTCGAGGCTATCGCGAGGGTCTCCGAAGGCCTCAGGAACTATCATGGAGATGAAGTGGCTTTCATCGGCTCCGGTCGCATGACCAACGAGGAACTCTTTCTCCTCAAGCACCTGGCCGACACACTGGAAACCGACCTCCTTACCCTCGTTCCGCGCTTCGACCAGTCCGACGGCAAGCTGATCGCCGCCGACCGCAATCCCAACACCACCGGAGCAAGGCTCATCTGGGCCACCAATGACCCGTATGCCAAACTCAACGCCATCCGGGAAGGGGTGACCGGGCGCAGGATCAAGGCTCTGGTGGTGTTCTACGAAGACCTTCTCGCCGAAGCGGACTTCAAGACCAGCGACCTTGAGAATCTCGACCTCCTTGTCTCCAATCACATCCTCACCAATGGCACGGCCAGTGCCAGCCACGTGGTCCTGCCCGGTGCCGGATTCGCTGAAAAACGCGGCTCCATGGTCAACATCACGGGCCGCCTCCAGCGCCTCAATCAAGCCATCCTCCCCCCGGAGGGAGCCATGGATGACTGGGAGATCCTCCGCGACCTGATCAGGGCCCTTGCTCCGAACGAACCCGCGCGCAATCTGCTGGAAGACGTCTTCGGCGAGATCGCGGACGAAGTGGAGGAATTCGAGGAACTCACGATGTCGAAGATTGGTGACCTCGGGACGCAGGTCACCGACACGAAAGAGAGTATTCCTCTCCTGGAAACCGAGCGTGCCCGCATCCGGGCCGGCGAAATTGTTGGTTGACCCCCGTCAGTTGTCCCATGAGCGCATTCCCAGAGACTCCCTCCAGAACAACCGCAACCTCCCACTCCTGAGAACCGGCCACCAGCAACCGACAACTTTTCCCCCAGTGGACACCGTATTCATCATCGTTTCGGCTCTCAAGATCTTCGGATTCACCTTCCTGGTCATCCTGCCTCTGGTCGCCTACTCAACCTATGCGGAACGCCGCGTGTGCGCCATCATCCAGGACCGGGTGGGGCCCAACCGGGTGGGCCTTCCGACCACCCTCCTGGGCTTCAAGAAGGACCTGAAGTTCTTCGGTCTCGTTCAGCCGCTGGCAGATGGACTGAAGGGACTCTTCAAGGAGGACTTCACTCCCGCCCATGTGCGCAAGGCTT
>JAAZXD010000214.1 GCA_014240355.1 Roseibacillus sp.
GCTCGAACTGCCGCCCTTGCTGAGGGGATGTGAATACACGGATGCGACCTTGCCCCTGTGAGCTCTGTACTTGCCTCGTTCTCCGTCAATATTGAGCGTGCCTTCGAGGATCTTGCCTTGAGGGCCTCCCGCACCTTTCCTGGTCTGACCGAGGGTGGCGCAAACGAACCTGGCATTCGGTGCCTTGAAGTCCTCGCGCAATGACTTGATCAGGCACAGGAGGTTCTTCTCGTAGTCCTCCGCGTGCTGGGCGTTGCGAAAGTCCTTGTCGCCCTGCCACCAAAAGAATCCGGCGACTTCGTAGTCCTTGGCGCCCGGGTAGTAGTCGTCGAGATTATCGAGCGCCTTCTTGGCGGCGGCCACGTCGCCGTCGTACTGGCAACCGGCATACCATCCTTTGGACATGTCGCCTCCGGTGTCGCCTCCGGGATCATCCGGGGTGCCGCGGTAACCGGGCTGTGTTTTTCCGCCATGCTCGTACGGCTTGCTTCCGGGAGGCAACAGGTCCCAGCCAAGACTGCGGTTGCCAATGCAGCTCTTGAGGATCAGGACCGGCGCGTCGGTGACATGACCAACATAGTGGCCAATCCCAATTTCCGGTCCAATGTTGCCACTGATGGTCATCCACTCATTCTTATAATCCTTGGCCGGAGAATTCCCGGAGCACATGACAAACACGTTACGGACGTCCCTGCGCACCGTCCACTCATCGGCATCGTCGACCAGGTAGGGGTATTTTTCCGCGGCGATCCCTTGCAACTTGCTCGGCTTTCCAAAACCAATCATGTTCGACTGTCCCAGCAGGATATAGACTTGGACCGGCTTGCTCATGTCAGCCTCTTTACCATCGGGGTCCGGCAGTTCGGCAGGCAGTTCCTTCACCTCGGTGGTTTTTCCCGCGGGCCGGCTGCCGTTCTTCTCCAGCCAGGCAATGTCATCGGCGGAGAGCTTGTCCTGCGTGAAGGTCATCCGCTTGCGGTTGGGCAGGGTCACGCTGACCTTTCCGCTCGCCGCGTCGTAGGATTGCAGTTCGCCTTCAAAGGTCTTCGCTCCGTCCGCGCTGGTCCACGTCCGGGACTGGAGACTGGAGGGAAGCGCGATAAGAACAGCAGCGGCAGCTGGGGCGATCAGTCGATTCTTGAGTGGATTCATGATCAAGGTGGAAAGTCAGGTTCCAGCCATGGGATTTCATAACAAAATTCCGGTTGGTGTTACCCGGAAAATATCCGGTTCTGTCATTCTTATTGCGAATTATTGTCGCGTATTTGCGCCACCTCTCGATGAGATCGGATTCTCCCCCGTCTAACGGGACCCACGCACCCGGGCTGTGTCGGCAAGCGGTCAGAGTCAGGGAGCGGGAACCGTCACCACCACGTCGTCGATGGAGAGACCGCTGAAGGCGTCCGCGGTTCCATCGCTGACAAAGTTGAACTCGATGCGAACATTCTCGCCAAGGGCCTCGCCCGGGACCGGGACACTGATGCTGGTGTAGCCGGTATCGAAGACGTCCATGTCGAGGTCATGGTCAGGCCCCAGTTGCACATCGTCAGCGACCCGGCGGAAGCGGACAATCGCGGTGTCCCCGAAGCCGTCGGCATCCCGGTAGGCTTTGAAGGTCAACTCCGCGCCTGACAACCCGCTGAAGTCGAGGGGCGGGGAGAAGAGGGAGATGTCGGAGTTCGTTCCGTAGTCCCCCAGGTTGGTGGACCAGGCGTTGGCCGAACCGGCGGCTCCCGTGATCGGTCCCGTGCTGCCGGAAGGCGTGCCCAGTTGCCAGAGGGTGTTGTTACTAACGTCATTGACAACCGCGACCCAGTCACCCGCACCTGATTCGAAGTTCTCCTCAAGCAGCGGCGGAGGGGGCGGGAGCAGGAACTCTTCCACCCGGTAGAAGCGGGTCGAATCGCCCGGTCGAAGAATGGTGTGGGTATTGAGCGGGGCAGTCTCCGCGATCTCGAAGACCCCGTTATTGTCCACCGATCCCGGCACGTTCACCGAGTTCCAGGCCGGAAGCTCGGCCGCGAGATCGGTGCTGCTGCGCAGCACGTAGAACATGCCCGGATGGCTCTCCCATTGGATCTTCAGATCCGAGCCATTACTGGTGATGTGCAACTGGGGCTGGATTTCCGGGGACACGCCTCCCTTGATCACATCATCGAAGGTGGTGCCAAGGCGGATCTCGTCGACAAAAAACTTGAGCCCCATGAAAGTGAGAGTGTCAAACTGGCTCTGATCGAGATCCGGCTTGTTGGCCTCGTCCCAATTGGTGCTGGTCAAACTCGGTTGCTCGGCAATACGCGACTCAAAGGCCGCTTCGCTGAGCACGTCGGTCTCGAGGAAGCGTACAACCGAAATGACGTCTTCCCCACCTGCTTCCGCGTCCCATTCCAGTTTCACGATCACAATGTTGACCGCTCCGAAGTATCCTTCCTCATCCAGTTCTCGCCAATCGAACCTGTCACCTGCCGCCACCTCGAAAGCACCCTGATTGTAGGCATTACCCGGAATCGCACCGTTCACATTCTGGTACTGGCCCGCATCATAGAACATCGGATAGATGGTGGTTCGGTTGTTGCGGGTCGGCCCCCCGCCCGTTCCGAATCCACTGCCGCCGGCTCCAATGCCACCGAAATTATCGCCGCGAGATCCATCCGGGGCCGGATCACTGGCCAGCACCAGGTTGGGGTGCTCCTCGTTGCGGTCCCAGCCCCTTACGGACACATAGCTGATCCACGTGGTCGTCCCACCCTGGAAGGTGGCCGTCACGCTGGGATCGAGCCCAACGTCGCCAGACATATTGCGGCCGGGCTCACCGGTATTCGGCCCATCGGGATCGTTCCAGTCATCCGCGCCCCAGAGACCAGCGTAGCCGCCGGAGGTCGGAAGATTGGCAACCGTCCCGTCCCAGCGATGCATCCCCGAAGGTTCCGCCGAGGGGTTCGCGCTGGAAAGCCCCACCCCCGAGGTCGTCCCCTCGGCGTGGACAAACCAGTCCTGAGATTTCCCATCCCCAGCGATGGTATCGAAGGTATTCCAGAGACCCACCGTGCCCAACGCTCCGCCCTGCCCCGTGAGGATCTCCTCAGGGAGGTAGTCGAACGGTTCGTAAACCAGGAGCTCTCCGTGGACGGGGCCAACCGCCACAGAGAGCAGGGCGCCAACTGCAATCTTCTCGCAAATCCAATGCCTTTTCATGGGAACTCCTTTCCATAATGAGGCCGGCTCGACTGAATCCCAGCTGCCAACCTTACGAGCGACGGTGTCTCCAATCCTATCGTAAGGCCAGAAAACGAAGGGTCCTTTTTGCGGTTATTTCACGCTTTATTGCGACAGATGTTTCTTGGTACCGTTTCCCCCTGTGCTATCGATGGGAGCGCCGCTTTACCTCCATGCGATTGCCTCTCAATGCGACATGCCAAAGACATCACCCTCCCAGCCCCATCCCCCTCGGATCGCTATCTCACTCGATGTGAACCAGGGATTCAAACGCCATCAGGAGAGCTACGCCGGTTGTCAACAATACGCCGACGCCGCCGGGTGGCATTGCACCATCGAGCCTGCCATTGACCGGGTTCTCTTGGGGGGCAGGGGACGCCCTCCCTTTGACGGAATCCTCGCCCGAGCCACTCCCGAAATCGCAAAGGCTGCGCGAAAAAAAAACGTCCCCCTGGTCAATATCTGGTTGAACTCACCAGTCGAGGAACTCCCGAGCGTGTTTCCGGACTTCAAGGGAGCCGGCATTCTGGCGGCGGAGCACCTGCTTGCCCGGGGATTCCGCCACCTCGCCTACCTTGGATATCTCGGCGACATCGACTCGCGTCTCCAGTTAGAGGGCATGGAAAAAGTCACTCGCCGGGAAAACTGTGGCCTGACCTCCCATCGGTTTTCCCGAACCTCTATGACAGGGCCTGCCCGGGGCTGGAATCAATTCGTCACGAAAATCCAGTCATGGATTGAGAGCTGGCAACCCCCGATTGGCGTCCTCGTCTGCAATGATGTCTTCTGCCGCTACCTGATAGACATTTGTCGCTCAAAGAAACTACACGTTTCGGAGGAGGTGGCCATCGTCGGAACTTACAACGAATCGGAAATCTGCAGCGCCCCATCCCCCTCCCTCACAAGCATCGATATGAATTGCTCGCAGGTCGGCTACCGGGCAGCTGCTCTCCTCGACCGCCTCATGAGCGGCGGGAAGCCACCCCCCGATCCTGTCATGGTAGCACCTGCAGAACTGGTTCCGCGCCAGTCCACCGACTTGCTTGCGACCGACGATCCCGTTGTCACGAAGGCCCTCCGTTTCATAGCGGAGCACACTCATGAGCGAATCGGGGTCAAGCAGGTGGTTCACGCAGCGGGCATCAACCGCCGGTCCCTGGAGCGGCGATTCCGGGAGTCCCTCAATCGCACCATTTCGGATGAGATTACCCGTCTCCGGCTGGAGCGGGCCAAACGCCGAATGGTCGAGACCAGCGCACCGATGAAGGATGTGGCGGTGGAGGCCGGATTCCGCAACGCCGATCACTTCTACAAGGTCTTCAATCGAATCGAAGGCATTCCTCCCACCCAGTTCCGCGTGGAGAGGCAGAAGATATTCCTGCAGGGCTGAGGTTTCCACGTCTCATTCGACCATCCCGCGTCACACGCATTGACTTTTCGAAACGGGCAAAGAATTACTTTCTTCGGATGTCGCCTTCTATTGAGCGCAACTGAAGAGGGCAGACAGGCTGGTTGCCAAAGACAAGCAAAGGACTTTGGCCGAGGCCCTGAGGGTGAGCAATATCGCGAGGAGAAGGGAGAAGAGTGGGTCCGCCGGTTTGGGCATTTTGCCTGGTCGCTTTGCTATCGATATTCAGGGCATCTCCATGCTTGTGATCCCTAAAGGAAATATCCGTCCCTTGTCACCGGAAAGTCCCAGCCCTAGGATCCGGCATGAACAAATTGGCTGTCTCACTGCTCCTGTTTGCTCCCCTCGCCTCTGCGACTGAGGACAACAGAAAAGTCGTGTGGGACCTCAAGGCCCTGTCCCGGACGCCAAAGGTGCACAAGACCGAAGAGCGTCCCGCCAGGGGACTGCAATCATTCTTCTACGAGGGCGCACCGTACAAGGGCAAACACACCCGGGTTTTCGCCTACTACGCAGCACCTGAGGGCAACCAACCCCCGGGAGGATGGCCTGCCGTGATCTGCGCTCACGGAGGCGGAGGCACCGCTTATCCCGAATGGGTTCGGTTCTGGAACCAGAGAGGCTATGCCGCTCTCGCCATGGACCTTGAAGGTCACCTGCCGGGCGGTAAGGCGCACCAGGTCGAGGGAAACTTTCCCGTTGGACAGGGACACCAGAATGCCGGGCCCAGCCGGATTGACTGGTTCGGCGACCATGCCTTGCCCGACGAGGAGCAATGGTTCTATCACGCGGTGGCCGACGTTATACGGGCGAATTCGTTGCTCCGTTCTTTTCCGGAGATCAATTCCGAGAAGATCGGCCTGACCGGTATTTCCTGGGGCGGCACCGTCGCCAGTTCGGTGGTCGGGGTCGACTCGCGTTTTGCCTTTGCCATTCCGGTCTATGGGGGCGGCTTCAT
>JAAZXD010000215.1 GCA_014240355.1 Roseibacillus sp.
GCTTCTGGAGGTAGGGCCCGGGGATGCCGTCACGGCCCGGGTCGCCTTTCAGGCTGCGGTAGGCATGGGGGAGGTGCAGGCACCACGGACCGGAACGCACGGCCTCCAGTTGATCTCCGCGGTAGAAGAAGTAGGCTTCGTGTGGGCTCTTGGCCGTGGCGGGATTGGTGAAGAGGTTGCTGATGTCCCTGCCATCGATCCGGTGGGCGGGTCCCTTTCCCTTCACGAGGTTCTTGATGGTGGGGAAGACATCGATATGCATGGCCGGGGTCTGGCACACGCTGCCAGCCTTGATTCGGTCGGGCCAGCGGACGATGCAGGGAACGCGCTGGCCTCCTTCCCAGGTGGTGCCCTTTCCTTCCCGCAGCGGTCCTGCGCTCCCGCCATGATTGCCGTAGCTGAGCCAGGGGCCGTTATCACTGGTGAAGAGAACGAGGGTGTTCCTGTCAATCTTGTGCTTCCTGAGGGCGGAGAGAATCTGGCCCACCGACCAGTCGATCTCCATGATGACATCGCCGTAGAGTCCCTGCTTCGATTTGCCCTTGAATTTGTCGGAAACAAAGAGGGGCACGTGAGGCATGGAGTGTGCGACGTAGAGGAAGAAGGGCTTGGTTCGATTGCGTGAGATGAAGTCGAGGGCCTTCTCGGTATAAGAAGTTGTGAGATTGACCTGATCCGCAGGGGTGACTTCCTTGTTGATGATCCTGTTTCCCTCGATCATGGGGAGGTGTGGCCAGCGCTGGAGGCGTTTCTCCATGGGAAGGTGGCGTATGCCCGGGTGGTGGGGCCACATGTCGTTGGAGTAGGGAAGCCCGAAGTACTCATCGAAGCCGTGCTGAAGGGGCAGGAATTTCTCATGGTGGCCAAGGTGCCACTTGCCGAAGAGGGCAGTGGCGTAACCGCATTCCTTGAGCATCTCGGAGATGAGTACTTCGCCGTCGGCAATACCGGTCCGCGATTTCGGCCCGGGCGCTCCCAGCATATTGATGCGATTGGGATAGCAGCCGGTGAGCAGACCGGCCCGGGAGGCTCCGCATACCGCCTGGGGCACGTACCAGTTGGTGAAGCGCAGGCCCGCGTCGGCCATCCGGTCGAGGTGGGGAGTCTTGAAGCCGGTAGCTCCGAATTTCCCTGTATCGGCGTAACCCTGGTCATCGGTCATGATGATGATGATGTTGGGTGGGGAGTCGAAGGAATCCCGGGCGAGGGCGGGCACCGCCCAGAGAGCAAGAGTGCCGATGGCAAGAGTGAGGAGGCGATTCATGATCATGGCATTACTCGGAACACGCGGGAGGAATTCTGCTCCCTTGGCACCATGGAAGGCGAATTGTTCGCTGAGAGGAAGCGATTAATAAGGCAGATGAACAGGGGGCGGCGTCCCCTGGAGTTTCTGAGCGGTGAGCGGTTCCACGGGCGTGATGCGGCGGGTTGCACTCTGGTGCGACTTGGGTTGGAATCGGGCCGTGAGATTTTCCTGTCCTTCGTGTAGCCAGGCTCTCCTGGCCCAGCAGCAGGCGTCAGAGACGCAGGTCAAGTGTCCGTTCTGTGGAACGAATTGCACCGTGCCGGCACTTGGCCTCCCCCCGACGCAGGGAGCGGTTGCGCAGGACAAGGAACCGGGGACACCGGGAGGATCGGGGGGCCAGGGTTGGGGAAGTGCCGATACGCGCGAACTCTGGATCGGATTCGGGATCGGAGTGGCAATCAGTTTTGGATTCCTTGGGTTGATGCTGCCCTTCAAGGAGGCCTACTTCGGGGCTCTCTTTCTCGACCGAGGCTGGGTGCCCTACGTGCTGGTGCTCTTCCTTGGCTGGGCGGTGGGAATCCTTATACTCAAGTACCGGCGTCTGCAGGTGGAGCGGCGAGCGCTCATCGTGGACGTTCTGCCCTTCAGTATTTCGGATTCCATCACTCCACAGAATGTGGATGCCTTCCTGCAATATCAGGCGACCCTTCCGGCCAAACTGGCAGACAGCTACATGCTGAGGCGCATCCGGCGGGGGCTGGAACATTTCAAGGCCCGTGAAAGCAACCCCGAGGTGGCCAGCATGATGGAGATGCAGTCCGAGATCGACGCCGGGAAGATCAGCGGAAGTTACACCCTGGTGAAGGTCTTTCTGTGGGCCATACCGATCATGGGATTCATTGGTACGGTTCTGGGGATTTCGACCGCCATTGCCGGATTGGCCGGGGGAATGTCGGGAACGCAGGAAATGTCGTCGCTCATGGATCAGCTCACCGATGTCACGGTGGGCCTGGGAGTGGCCTTCGATACCACCCTGGTGGCCCTCTGCATGAGTATTCTCCTGAGCTTCCCGGCGAGCGGGATGCAGAAAGCGGAAGAAGATCTCCTTGCGGCGGTAGACGGCTATTGCCTGGAGAACCTCCTCAAGCGTCTCAGCGATGCGGGCGGGATTTCGGATGTGGCCGACAATACCCGTGCGCTGGCCAATGCCCTCGCCCCGGTTCTCGCGGAGAGCCAGCAGGATTTCCTCCGTCAATTGAGAGAAGTGGGCGAAGGGATGGCGGATGGCCAGGCCAGGCAACTGGAACTGGTTGAGCGTACCACCGCGGCCATCGAGGCCCAGAGAGCCGTCATCGAGGAGAAGGTCGGGGCCATGGCAAGGAACCTGGAGGCCGAGTCGCAGCACACCCTGGAGGCAACCTCGGAGAGGGTGAAGGCGTCATTTCAGGTTCTTGCCGATGGCATGAAGGAGTTGAACAAGGTGTTGCGGGACCTGGATGGCAAGCAGGTGAAGATCGAGAAGAAGCGGAAGTGGTTCTGATCGGCCTGGTTGGGGAGTTTGAGAAGAAGACCGGTGAACTTAGATTGAAACGATGGCCAGGAAGCGAGCATCTGCCGGACCGGAAGTATCGCTCTTCCCGTTTCTCAGTATCCTTGCGTGTCTGATCGGGGCCCTGACGATCCTCATCGTGGCCCTCAGCGCCTCCGAGATCCTGCAGGGTCGGAAGGATGAGGCGGTGGCCCTGGCGGAGGACTACGTGGCTCTCGAGAAGGAGATTGCCGGCCGGGAAGCCGAGATCGCGAGGAAGGAAGAGGAGCTGCGCCGCACGAACGCGACGGTTGTCGAGCTCAGGGAAATCCAGCCCCGGATTGATGAGATGAAGGCGGAGCTGGAGGCCTTGAATACGGTTGCGCCCGAGTTGGCGCCACTCCTGCGTCAGATGGAGGAGGTCGGGAAGGAACGCGACAGGATCGAGGATGAGAGGAAGAAGGTCGAGGCGGACCTGATCGAGGGCAGGGAGAGGCTGGGCGAACTGGCCAGGCAGGCTGGCAAGGGGATGCCGCTCAAGATTCTGTCCACCTCGGATTACTTCCGGCGGGTTGCCCCGGTCTTTGTGGAGGCCCGGAAGGAGGGACTGGTCATTCACAGTCCTTCGCAGCGCGTCCAGGTGCCGCGTGCTGTCATTGGATCCAATCCGAAGTTCAGGCAGGCGGTGCAGTATGTTGCGGCCAAGGAGAATCGGATTATCGTCTTCCTGGTGCGGGAGGATGCCCGTTCAAGTTTTTATCAAGCCCGTGACTTTGCGCGCGGGAATGGAGCAGTGACAAGCAAGGTGCCTCTCCTCGGCGGAGGCGACCTCTCCTTGACGGAATTCTTCAGCAAGCGGCGCTAAGGGCATGGCACGGAGAAAACAGGGCGGCGTAGCGATGGGAAATCTCGATTCCCTGCTGGACACCATGACCAACGTGGTGGGGGTTCTCATCGTGGTGCTGATTGTAACGCAGGTGAATGTCTCGAGTGCGGCCAAGCGCATCCGGGCCAATCTGCCGGAGGTGACTGTGCCCATGATGGCGGAACTGCGCGAAAAGGACGAGAAGGTGCGGAAGCGCCTGACCGAAGTGAAGGATCCTGCTGAAGTGAAGCCCGAGGAAGTGGAGGAGGCGAAGGAGGAACTGCGGGTTCTGGTGGCGCAGCGAAAAGAGCTCAAGAAGACCAAGGCCCGGGTCAGGAAGCTGGATCTGGAAGTGGCTGTGATCGAGCAGAAGATCGAGGAGTTGAAACAGCAACTGGAGGCGGAAGGCGGCCAGGTGGCACAGATCCGGAGCGATGTCAGGGAGAAGGAAGACGACCTCACGAGTCGCAAGCCCCGGCTCGTTCGTCTCCCCAATCCGCGCGTTCCGGAAGAGGAGGCCCGGGAGGTGCTCCTGATTGTCCGGGGTGGACGGCTGTTGCATTTTGACCGGGAGGATATTCTCGATGCCATTGCCTCCAAGGTTCGGCCCCGGAAGGATCTGCTCTCCAAGGATCCGAAGTATAAAAATCGTTATGATCGGAACAAGATCATGCCGGTGCTGGAGGGACTGAAGGAGAGTAATCCATTCTACCGGTTTGACTTCAAGTTGCACCAGAACGGGCACATCCAGGTCTATTGTTATCCACGGGATGGAAAGGGGGAAACCGTGGAGGACCTGGCCAAGCCCCGCGCGGTGGGGATCAGCGTGATGAACAAAGCGGATCATGACCGGAATTACCTCCGGTTTCTCGTCACCAGGGATTCCTTCGGGCAGTATATGGCAATGCGCCGCCTGGCCGAAAAGAGGCATATTCCGGTGGGCTGGAAGTTTTCCGATGATGTCGTGCGGCAGAGCTTCTACCTGCACGAGCGCAAGATCAGGGCTACTCCGGATCCGGATTGGAAGCCGCCTCCACCGAATCCCAATCCCGGGAAAAAACCACCGATCAAGAAGAAGCCGACGGAGGATATCCTGGATTGATGGTCCTTTTGGACCGGGGATGCGGCAGATCCCGTTATTGCCAGCGGTAGGCGGTGAGGCCCTTGAGGTCGCGGACGTAGACTTCGTTACCGCAGACGACGAGGTGGGCCCAGGTGGGACGTCCGCTCACCTCTATCCTGTCCACAAGTTTGAATCCTTTCGGGCTGGCTTCGATGAGAAGGAGAAACCCGCGGTTATCGAGGGCAAGAATGCTTTTGCCATTCGCCACCATGGACCAGTAGTCGCCGTAGACATCGGCCGTTGACCAGAGGACTTTTTTCTTCTTGGGGTCAAGGCAGTGGAAACGCTTGTCCCTGCCATGCATGTAGACAAGGCCGTCGACGACGACAGGCGAGGACATGTATCCCTCAAGTTTATGCTGCCATAAGGGTGCAATTGCCTGCTTGGCCCCTTTCTTTTCGACGCCGAACCAGACTGTTCTGAGCGATCAGTGCATTTCCACTGAGCAGGAGCCGAGGCCACCCCGGAAGTAGTTGAATTGTACGTTGGGATGGTCAGCGAGGAGGGACATGGGGACCGCGGAGTCGGCGAGGCCCTTGGAAATCATGAGCGCGGTGAGTCGCTGGCCAAGGGGATTGTCGTGCGTCCCAGCCTGCCAGATGGAAACCTTCCCCGCCTGCCAGGTTTCGACCGGTCCCACCGTGACTGCCTGGCTGGGGATCATGGTGATGTTGCCTCCACCCGAGGTGCGGGCATTCTGGGCGAGGGTGATGGGATGGAGCTCGACCACCCGGGTGCCGAGCTTGCGGTATTCCGCGGTGGAAGGCGGTTCATTGAGGCAGCTGCCCTCGCGGCGGAGAGGATCGTTGAAAGCCCAG
>JAAZXD010000216.1:0-5334 GCA_014240355.1 Roseibacillus sp.
CCGCGCAAATCGCCATTGACGTGGAAAGCGGCCCCTGCGCCGCGAAAGGACCGAAAATTCCCTCCCCCCAGAGGAGATATTTCAGGTTGATGGAGAAGCCCGATTCCATGTATTTATGCTCAAAATCAAAGAGCCCGAACCAAAAGTGCCACAGGGCATGGAGGGCGGCCGGGATCATGATGATAAGCGCAAACCGGAAGAACTTCTGCACGTCCACCACCCCCGGAAGGGCGAGCGGAAGGACGAAGATCAGCCCGTAATAAGCCGAGGTGTTGGCCAGAGGCTTGAGCGCCGCCATCCCAAAGCCCCCCTTGACCAATGCGATCATCGCGGTCGTCGTCACCAGGAGGGAGGCGACGACGAAGAGGGACGTATCCCGTTTTGTCATCTGGCGGACCCGCAGGGCGAAACAGGCGAGATAGTGGGTCACCATCCCGAGCAGCATGAGCGGTGGCACGGCCAGGATGAAATAGACGTCCCGGAAATCCATATGCAGCACGTTGGCGGTCACGAGGAACTTCTTGGGAATGTCGAGAAAGGTCGCAAATATGAGCAACACGTACATCGAGGCCCGGGGAGCGACGCATCCCAGGAGCAGGGCCGGAACCCAGATGAAGCGATAGGTCGCCCCAATCACGTTTCCTGTTCCGGTGAGGATCGTCATCACCACGAAGAGGCCAAGGGCCATCATGGAGATCATCAGAACGATCGGTCCTATTCGAATAGTTCCCATGAAGAAGTTTTCAATTGATCATGACCCCTGCGACTGATCTTCAGGTTTCCGTTTGTGGCCTTCCCCTCCCCCGGATAAGTGGCGGAGGGCCATCCTCCGTCGCCATCCGGAACGAGTCAATCCCCGAGCGATCGGTGCGTCAGCCGTAGGAAAATCGCTTCTGCAGCCTTGCGACGCGGCTCGGAAGCTGACCTCAGATAGGCCTCTTCCATTTCGCGCTTTTCCGCCGCCCGCTGTTGTCGTTCTCCCTCACTCTGGCGCAGACGGGGCTCGAATTCCGCCATCCGTTCCGCGGGCAGACTCGTCCCGAAGGAGGTGCCGAACTTCTGGTTCAAGGCCGCCACAACAGTCGGAAATTCACTCGTGGTCGTGCCAAAATCGCTCAGCACCATACGGTCCAGATGCGGTTCCGCCGCCTCATAGAACATCACGTACCACCGCAGGGCGGACTCGAAGGAAACGAAGGGCCACCGCCGGACCATGGAGTTCACCGAATCGATGGGACGGCGCAGGGTGAGGAGAACCGGTACCCCGAGGCGGGTGGCGCGGATCGTCTCGGCCGGGCTATGGTAGTGATTGCCAACGGGAACCCTCTCCTCCTGCATGGCTCGGAACGCCCGGGTCGCAAAGGAATTCGCCGAGCCTGGAAAGCCGTCAATCACGAGGGCCAGCCCGCGGTGCACCCGGCCTTCTTCCGGCACGGACTCACTGCGAGCCCGAAACCTCCGCGTGCGGGACCAGCTGAAGGGGGCCATCAGCGGCCAGAGCGATTCGCGGCAACTGATCTGGAAGCGCAGTTCAAGGGACGCGGCCCGCAGTCGCAATTTGAGACTCATGATGCAGACAGGAAGGAACCGGCGCGGTCGACAGGGACGAACAGGTAGTTGGTGAGCGCGATGTCACTGTGCACTTCGATCTCCTCAAGACGCTCACGGCTCCCATCAAGGTGGAGACGAATGATGCCATAACCCAGGTCGTGCAGGATCCCCGTCAGGGCGTCCTGACGCTCCTTGCGGAAGTTTCCCTGTTCGGTCGTGGTATCGTAGATGGGCAGCAGCTCTGTGATGATGAGGGGCTGGTGCTTTCTGAGAACGGGCCTCATGGCCCGGAAGACATCCAGTTCCCCCCCCTCCACGTCGACCTTGAGAACTCCCACCTTGTGTTCCAGCAACTCCCCCGGCAGGACTTCGGCTCCCAGGATAGGGACCTTGATCCGTCGTTTGTAGTCGGACTCGGAACGGAACCCGGCCACGATGCTGCCCTCCCCGCCCGTCAGCGAATTCAGGCGCAGATCCATCGCTCCGGTTGTCTCCCCAATCCCGAAGGGGAAGATGGTGCATCCTTCCAGCGCGTTCAGCTTAACCAGGTTCATGGTGTAGAACACGCAGTAGGGATTCGGCTCGAATCCGATATAGTCCCAATCAGACCGGATGGACTTCACCGCCAGCAGCGTCTGCCCGAGATTGACCCCCACATCAACGAAGCATCCATCGGCCTCTTTCTCGATCTGGATGAGATTCTCAAGCATCCAAGGCTCGTGGTGCCGCCGCATGGCCCCGCCCAGTCCTCCCAGCATGGGGATGCGGAAACGCCTCCCGTTGAGAGTTTTCCCCAGGGTGAAATTAAGCCGGCGCGCCACCGCCCGTTTCAGTGCTCGTATCATAGCCATCTCATCGGAAATCCGGTCCCGCACCCTTCCGGGTCCGCACCGCACGCAACACCTCGACCACTTCGCGGGCCCGCGCCTCCCAGGTGTGCCGCTCCCGGGCCCGCAGGACCCGTCTCCGCACCCTCTGCAACTCCCCGGGGTTCTCTGCCAGGCGACCCAGGAGATTCCTGAATTCTGCAGGGCTGCTCACCACCCAGCCCAACTGTTCCCGCTCCACCAGTTCCGCCACCACCCTGAGCCCGGCCGAAACGATCAGGGGCACTCCAAAGGAGAGGGCCTCAAAGATCTTCACCGGCATGCAGCAGGCGAGGTAGTCGTTGTCATTGCGAACCGCGAGGGCCAGATCGGCCCGGTGGTAACAGGGATTCAACCCCTCCCCATGGGCATGCACCACCGAGACATTCCGGTAGTCCCCAAATCGATACAGATCCCCATGATGCCTGAGAGCGCGTTCACGGGTAACCACCTCAAGTTTCGCGCAGGATACGGTTTCCACCGCTTCAATATAGGGACGAAGATCGTAGTGCGGCGGAGCGATGTTCCCGACATAGAGCAGGTTCAGGCACCCGCCCTCTCCCACGGAGTCCCGCTCGACGCCGGGGTCGGGGTCCCGTTGCTCGCCACCGGGCGGCAGGGTCCTCATCTCGGTATCCGAAAAAGGAAAAGGCACATATTGACCCATGTTCCTGTGCGGCAGAAAGAGGACATCGAGAGACTTCTCATAGTGGCGCAGTTCCCGCCGCGCAAAAGCGGGTGTCAGACGCTTCTTCACGAACGATTTCAGGTTGATGGCTCTGGTCTCTTCGTACATCCAGTAGATGTCGCGGTAGAATAACCCGGTGGGCACTCCGCGCCGATGCAGGTCCCGGATCAGGTGATAGTCGAAGTTCATGCGCCAGGGCCGCCGCCGCGCCCACGTCAGACCCGGAGGAACATTAACCGACTCCGAATAGAACACCGTGTCACTCTCCAGGGTCCTGTCCAGCGCGGCCGCCTTCCCCACCCGGGCCAGCCCCCTTCCGCTGATCTCGATGACCTCCTCGCCGAGAGATCTGAAGGCTTCCAGCATTCGAAGTGGACGCAAGGCGGACCCCACCGCTGCTTCCGGATCGAGTTTCCCGGGATAATGATAAATGATCATTCAGATTGAAAGGGCCGCCACGATCCGGCCCGCCGCATTCCCGTCCCCGTAGAGGGGCTCCCATGAAGCGGGGGGCTCGGACTCTGCCACCAGGTTGGCCAACGATTCCACCTCGTCACCCAGAACCACGTTCCAGCCGGCCTCCACTGTCTCCACCCACTCGGTTTCCGTCCGGAGGGTCAGGCAGGGGGTTTTCCCCCAGTAGGCTTCCTTCTGCAAACCTCCTGAATCGGTGAGAACCAACCGGGCCTGATCCAGAAGCAGAACCATCTCCAGATAGCCGACCGGGTCTATTGTGACAATGTGGTCGCCCAACGACAATTCCTCCCGCAAAAGAGCCTTCCGCGTGCGGGGATGAACCGGGAACACCACTTGGATATTCAGGCTGTTGAGCTGTTCCACCAGAGCCCGGAACCGCACGGGATCATCGGTGTTCTCGGCCCGGTGAAGCGTCAGGAGAGCGAACTCATCCGCCAGCATGTCCGGATTGGCAGCCTTCCAGAACTCTGCCGAGCGCCCGGCCACCACCTCCTGCGCCAGCTTGTTGGTATCTGCCATCACGTCTCCCACCATCTCCACCCCCGCCGTGATTCCTTCCCGCCGCAGGTTCTCCACCGCCAGTTCACTGGAGCAGAAAAGACGGTTGGAGACATGATCCGTGAGCACCCGGTTGATCTCTTCCGGCATGCGGCGGTTCCACGAACGCAGGCCGGACTCAACATGACAGACAGGAATGTGCAGCTTGGCGGCCGCCAGGGCCCCTGCCAGGGTGGAATTGGTATCCCCATACACCAGCACCCAGTCCGGCCGGTCCTCTGACAGGATCTTCTCGATTCCCTCCAGCATCCGCCCCGTCATCGCCCCATGAGTGCCGCCTCCCAGTCCCAGGCTGTGCCGTGGAGGAGGAATCTCCAGCTCCTGGAAGAAAACCTCGGACATTTCAAAGTCATAGTGCTGGCCCGTATGCACCAGCACTTGTTCGATCCCCGCCGCTGCGAAGGCCCGACTGACGGGTGCGGCTTTGATGAACTGGGGGCGCGCCCCGATGACGGTAAGACATTTCATGGCTCAAAATCAGATTCTGCTCTGCCGTTCATCCCTGCCCTAGGAGGCCATGCCATCGCCACGCCCCCCCAGCCGATGCCGGACGGTGTCCCAGTATCCCTTCAGGTCTTTTCGATAGAGGAGGAAGAATGGCGGACCAAGGAACACCAGGAACATGGCGGTGGTCGTCATGGCGACCACCAGGGCGTTTTCGAAGGGCAGCAACTGCTGCAACGCCGTTGCGGCAACCCCGGCCACTATCATCATGAGGATCATCAGACCAACCTGGCGATAGGGCATCAGTTGAAACCATTTTACCTCAAGCAACCGGCTGCAGTATCCGAGGCAGTAGGGAATGACGTAACCCCAGAATACTATCACCGTTCCCCAGGCTGCTCCTTCGATCCCGAAGTAGTAAATCAGGGGGTAACTCACCAGGGTGTTCAGGACCAGGGTCCCGATCGCGCGCTTCAGGATCAGGTCCGTGCGACCCGCTGCCTGGAAGATCGCTCCAAAAAATATCAGGCGGGCCGGAAGCAGGAGCAGGTAGATGCGCAGGGGCCGGGAACTCTCGATATACTCGCTGGAATAGAGCACGGCCATCAGTTCCGGCGCAATCACGAAGAGGACTCCTCCGATAGGCAGCAGAACCACCGAAACCTTGCGGGCAGCTTTGCGCCACAGTTCGAGCGCCTCGCCCTTCTGCTTGTTCTTGTAAAAGGCCACCAGTTCGGGAAGCACCACCGC
>JAAZXD010000216.1:5344-5578 GCA_014240355.1 Roseibacillus sp.
GTGGTTCTGCTGCCTATCGGCGGAGTCCTCTTCGTGATCATCCGGATGAACGGAATCTCCATCGCCCCGTTGACGAAAACCGCGAATTCCCGGGGACTGCAGAGTGCCGAGACGAGAACCTGGTCGATCCCCATCGCGAGTTTCTCCAGCATGAGGGCGAGCCCGATCGGCACCGCGTACTTCAGCTGCGATGACATCCCTCTGAGGGTCGGCCGCGACACCTCGCTGCGTGGC
>JAAZXD010000217.1 GCA_014240355.1 Roseibacillus sp.
CCCGAAGCCATCCGCATCCCGGAAAGCGGCGAAGGAAAGCTCCGCGCCACTCACTCCAGTCAGGTCGATTGCAGGAGAACGAAGGGAGATATCAGAGTCGGAGAAATAGTCACCTAGGCCGGTGCACCAGGCATTGGCAGATCCATCGGCCCCTTCGATCGGACCGGTGGAGCCATTAGGTGTCCCAAACTCCCACTGCGTATTCCCGTTGGCATCGTTTACCACCGTGGTCCACCCCCCCGTCCCTGACTCGAGATCGTCAAAGAAAAGAGGGGGAGCATTCTTCTCCCGGATTGCAACGAATCCCTTGCCCGGGAATGGCAGGGCGATGTCCAGCGTATTGGTGCCTGAGAGGTCGGCGGGAATATTCTGCGCGTCCGCCAGACCGTCCCATGACTCCCTTGGCGAGGAAAGGTCCGCGTTGATCAGAACGTCATAGACCTTCCCCGGCGTACTCGCCCAGGTGAGACGAAGCATGGTGGAGTCGAGCGGAGAATGGTCGACAGCCAGCTTGAGCTGGTCCCCGCCACTCCCCGAGGACACCTCAATCGAAAAGCCATAGGTCCGGGGAAGGTTGGCATGCCCGAAGCTGTCGAGGGTGTTTCCGATTGCACCCGCCTCGTCAACGTTGCCGCTGTTGGCATGGTCGGTAATACCGAAGCTGGTGTTGGTAATAATGCTGTTGGTCACTCCGAGAGCGTTGGTATTCTGAATTCCCGCCGCCACTGTCGCTCCACCTTCCGGAATAGTGAAGACCGCCTCTTCCCCTCCGAAGGGAACCGCCCACTGAATGCCCGGTTCGGTGTCAATCGTCTCACCCACTGCCACCACTGTGTGATTGGCAGGACCGTTCATAATGGTGAGGAAAGGAAAGACCGGCTGCGTAACACCGGCCATACCAGAGTCCGGAGCCGCATTGTAATTCCAGCTCCTGGCCTGGTAGGTCCCGGCCTCCAGAAACACCGTATCGGTGATATTGATGTTCTGCCGCATTTGGTTGTTACCGTTGGACTGGGTGTCCGTAACCCCGGTCAGTTCCGGTCCGTAACCAATTGTGATGTAGCCGGGGCTGTTCGGGTCATTCGGATTGCTGCCCGATGCCACTTCGTCACCGTCCGGACGTCCGTCGCCGTCACTATCCGGATTCAGAGGATCCGTGGCCAGGGTGTTGAGTTCATCTCCGTCGGTCAAACCGTCGCTGTCACTGTCGGAATTGCGGGGATTGGTCCCAAGGGTGGCTTCCTCCCCATCGGTGAGGCCGTCATCATCACTATCGGCATTGGTGGGATCGGTTCCCTCGTCCTGCTCCTGGCTGTCGCTGCTGCCATCTCCATCAAAGTCACCTGTTGCCGCGCCGGGTCCGGGGGTCACGCCATTGCCGTCCCAGGCCGTTCCGTCCAGGTCGGTCAGGTTGCCTGTCTGGGCCTGCTCCCAGGTGTCGCGGAGGGTGTCGTTGTCGTTGTCTGTCGACGGCGGATCCACGGGAGCGATCGCATTTGCATCGAGGTTGACCTCGTTCAATCGAGTCCAACCCCAACCACCATCGTCGGTGGTGAAGAAATCCAACTGGTAGCTGGCGCCGACATCGATGCCCGCTGCGGTCAGATCAGCCAAGGTGTATGAACCGGTCTGAATACCGCCACCGTCTTGGGGGTCGTAATCGACAAGATCATAGGCCCCGGTGGTCAGGTTGCGAAAGCCAACCCCTTTCTGGCCGGTGTTGTTCGTGTTGCCGCCGTTATAGTTCATCACCGCAGCCAGGTTCGCAGGGTCGGCGGAGTCTTGCTGGTTTCCCCGTCCCCCTTCCCAAAGAATATCGATCACACTGTCGCTCGCATGCACACTGCCGAAATTGATGGTCGGGGAGGTCAGGACCGCAACCGGGTGGGCGGCGTCGTGAGCTCTGTTGCCATTGGCCTGAGCGGGCTCAATGCCGTTGCCATCATTAGCGAAATGACCAGCTGTCACCGTCCATCCTTGGTTGGTGCCATCTCCGTTATTTCCGAAGTTCCAAGTCTGCACTGTCGCACCGTTCGCGGATACAGACAGAAGAGCAATGGTTCCCGCCGCGAGGGCGATGCCTTTTGTAAGTGGGTTCTTAATCATTTCTTTTGGTAATGTCGGGTCGGTGCATTCAAGCGGTGAAGGCCCTTTTTTAAAGCGGGAGGGGTTCCAGACAAGATTTTTCTTACGAGAATTTCAGTCCACCGCCATGCCTTGGTATCTAGATGTTCTTTTGAACAGAGTTCTGCCCCCTCGTTTTGAATGAATTTGCGGTGCATCCCCTACACCGAGAGACTGGAAAACGGCTTCCCACTCCTGATTTATTGGCAGCCGAGGGCGAGACCAAGCCATCCACCCGAACAAGGGGAAAGGAACCAGTCCTCTCATCGCTTTTCCCGGAACTGAGGATTCGGCTTCATGGCTTCCGCTCCCACCCTGCGCTTCCACCCTTGCAGGACTTCGTTCAACTCGTTCACCAGCTTCGTCTCCTTCGCCGCCAGGTTCCTTTTCTCCCCGATATCATCTTCCAAGTCATACAACTCAAATTCTTCGCGTTCAAGGCACTCGATGAGCTTCCACTTTCCTCTCCGCACGATCGACACTGGCGCACTCTGGGGATGCTTGTTGTAGTGCGGGTAGTGCCAAAACAGCTCCTTGCGCCTGATATTTCCGGAAGCCTTGACAATCGGGGCCAGGCTGACCCCGTCCACGTGCTGGTGCGGGCGGGAGGGCAGTCCCAGCATCTCAAGAATGGTCGGATAGAGATCGTTCGTGATCACGGGGGTCTCGCTGACCCTTCCTTCCCCCTTCACCCCTGCGCCCGCCACGATCAAGGGCACCCTGATCCCTCCCTCGTAGTGTGAACCCTTGTTGGCGCGCAGCGGATCATGCCTCGTGGCACCGGCGAACCCCCCATTGTCGGAGGTGAATATCACGAGGGTATTCCCCGCCAGTTTCAGTTCCTCCAACTTCTCCATCACCCGTCCTACGCTCTCATCCACGCTTGCCACCATGGCGGCATAGACCGGACTTCCCTGCCGCTCATTCTTGGGAACCTTGTTGAAGCGGGAGACCAGCTCCTTCCTGGCCTGCAGAGGCGTGTGTACGGCATAGTAGGGAAAATAGAGAAAGAACGGTCGATCCCTGTTCTTCTCGATCAGCGCCAGGGACTCGGTAGTCAGGCGGTCGGTGAGGTATTCCCCCTCCCTGCCATCCGGCAGGGTGATTTTCTGCACCCGTTCCCCGGTGGTCGGGATCTTCCAGCTCCCCTTGTAGGGATAAAAATAATGCCCGGGCGCCCCGTGTTCACTTCCGCCCACATTCACCTCAAACCCGTGGTGGGCCGGCAACGAAAAGGGCGGACCTCCCAGATGCCATTTCCCCACATGCAACGTCCGGTAGCCGGCCTCGCGCAGGGCCTCGGCCAGGGTCACCTCCTCCAGCGGCAGGCTGCGCAGGAAACGGCCTTCGCGCATCCGGTGTCCGCTTGCACTCCAACGACCAGCCGGCAGCCACTGGGTCATCAGGTTCCGGGCCGGATACTTTCCCGTCATGATGCTGGCCCGCGTGGGCGTACACACCGCGCAGGCCGCGTAGGCATCGGTGAACCGGATGCCACGGGCCGCGAGTCGGTCAATATTGGGGGTGCGATAGTAGGTGCTCCCCTGGCATCCCAGGTCCCTCCAGCCGAGATCATCGACCAGAAAGAGGATCACGTTCGCCCTCTCAGCCGCCATTACGGCCGCTGGCTGCAGAAACAGACAGACGGCAACAAAGAGAACTGCACGCGCCATCACCACGCAGCCTGCACGGTTCCTGCCCTCTTGCCACTCCAAAGGATCCAGCTCTCCGCCTACCAGTCGCGCAACAGTCTCCAGCAATACCACTGCATCCGGGGGAGGTGAAACGGCCCCTTGAAATGATTGCCTTTGGCCGGGTTGGAAATCCTTCCGTCGCGGTGCACATAACCGAACCACTCCCCGTGTTCGCGATCGGCAAAGGTACGGTGAGCATAGTCATGCACCAGACGATGCCACTCAGCATAACGATCTTCTCCCGTCATCTGGTAAGCCAGCAGGGTGGCAGTGATGGCCTCGCAGTGCGGCCACCAGAACTTCATGTCGTGCCAGTACTCCTGAACCGGCTTGCCATGCACATCAACGAAGTATAACAGCCCGCCGTGTTCCTCGTCCCATCCCCGCTTCCACATGTAGTCAAGCATCCGGCAGCCGAGGGCCGTGAGCTCCGCGTCTCCTCCCCGCCGCTTCGCCTCGTGCAGGATGAACCAGGCCGCCTCGATCGCGTGCCCGGGATTGAGGGTCCGCCCGTCCACATGATCGCTCAATGAACCATCCGGCCCGACCTGCTCGAAAACGCACTCGAGATCATCATTCACGAAGAGACGGATCTCCCCGATGAACTCGTCGATCACTTCCTCGGCCAATTCATCACCCACGGTCTCCACCAATTGCTGGGCAACATGCAGGAAAATCATGGGAACCCCGAGCGAGCGGGTCGAGCGCTCCTCCGTCCACTTTGCTTCCCCGGTCGGCAGACGCCCCTCGATATACTCCAGGCACAGGCGGAACAACTGCCGGGCCTGCTCCGTCGAGTCCCCGCAACCCGCGGCCGCCCCGTAGGAAGCCAGGGCCATCACCGCGAAGGCCTCGGAAAAGAAATAACGCCTTTTGCGGAGCGGCTTTCCCTCCCGCGTGACCAGGAAATACATGCGGTCATCCTCGTCAAAACAATGATCGCGCAGGAAATCGACTCCGCTCCGGGCCCCCTCCAACCACTCCGCCCGGGGCTCCACCGTCCGATGCAGCGTCGACAGCAGCCAGGAGAAGCGACCCTGGAACCAGACCGGCTTGTCATCATCGAGCAGGACCCCGTCCCGTTCCCGCATGGTCAGGTAGCCCCCGTGCGTGGTGTCCAGCGCCCGGGGCAACCAGAACGGCAGGGTGTCCTCCAGCAGGCTCGTTCGATAGAACGCCCCAAGCTCGCTGAGTTCCTCCGCCGAGTAGCCGCTCACAAGTTAGCCGTGTACTGAGAGACCTTCGCGTTCATCCCGCCTGGTGCAGAGGCTGGCCACATAGCCCACCACAAAACAGGTCATCAATCCGATTAGGGCGTAGAGAATGCCCGTCACCGGCAACTTCGCGAACTTCACTGTGGCCACTGCCGCAATTCCCGCAACCGCACCCACGATCGCCCCGGTCGCGTTCCCTTTCTTCGTGAATACGCCCAGAGCAAAGACCCCTCCCAGCGACCCCGTCACCAAGCCCGTGATCCCGAGGAATGTCTTGAAGGCGTTCTCAATACCGGAGTTCTCGAACCAAAGCGCCACCGCAATCCCTAGGATCCCTCCCACCACCACCACGACCTTCGCCGAGAAGAGATACTGCTGATCATTCGCCTCCGGCCGGAAGACCCGTCCGTCGAAATCTTTCGTCCAGGCCGTCGCAATACTATTCATCGAACTGGAAACCGATGACTGCGAAGCGGCAAAGACCGCCGCGATAATCAGTCCAGCCACCCCGACCGGCAACTGCTGCATGATG
>JAAZXD010000218.1 GCA_014240355.1 Roseibacillus sp.
CGATGACGCGACAAGGAGGAATTGCGCAAGATTTTGTTGAATCTGAAATGTATTTGGAGCAGGCCGGTATTCGGGATCGCTTGACTTTCGCTCGTCGGGGCTAAACGACAACTCACCATTTTGGGGGAGAGATCCCAATTTGCCCCGAAATGTCGGATTGACCGAACTGCCAATGATCTGTGGGATATTGGGTGGTCACGAGGACCGACAGGAATCGACCCCTATTCCCTCGTTCCGGCGCCTCCCTCTTATTGAACTCATGAAATTAACCCGGTTTCTCGCCCCTTTCCTCCTCTGTCTCCCCGTGTCGGCCGAGACGGTCATTGCGGGGAGAGACTCCCTCATCGATGATGGCAGTACGGATGGCTGGTCAGGGCTCTTCGTGATGGAGCCCGTCATCGGCGGTCCGCAAGGCATCGATTTGGGCAGGGTGACGACGTTCAACTTCTGGGCGGACGCGAACCGGGCGGACGGTCTTCATCATGTCACGCCCATTCTGGTGCGGCGTAGCGGGGGAGCCTACCGCATCCATGGAATCGGAACTTCTCACGCGCCCAACAGTCCGGGATTGCAGTCGGAGGACTTCGGGTTGACGGCGGGCAGTGACCAGGTGGATATGAGCGACAGCTCGACCTACCACATCGCGGTGTTGCAGCAGTGGGACGGAGGAGACGACAACGGAGGAGGTCTGATTCCCTTCGGTGGGAGTGGCGGGGGCGGCATGTTCGTGGAGAACACCCCGGGCCCCAACCATGTGCCGGTCGTCAATGATGTTGTGGGAAGCAACTACTCCTCCGAGGCGGGGGGACGGAATTACTCCTTCAACTTCGAAATCGAATTCCTGTCCGATCCGGAGGCTCCGCACGACCTCTTATTGGCGGCGGGAGATCTTTTTCCGGGCCAGCCGGTCGGAACAGAAATCGGGACGTTCACGACGGACGATCCCAACTTGAATGACACGCACACCTACACCCTGGTCTCCAACCCTGGTGGGGTTTTCGCGATCGCCGATGACAGGCTTACCCTGGCCGCAACGCCGGGCGCAGCGGGGACGAACCACACCATCCGGGTGCGGACCACGGACAGCGACACGCTCACCCTTGAGAAGGACTTCGTCCTGACCGTGACCGCTGCCCTGGCACCGAGTGACCTCACTCTTTCGGCGAGCAGCATCAACACTGATGCGCCGGTCGGCGTGCTGGTGGGCACTCTGTCTACCACGGACGGGAATTCAGGAGACCAGCACGAGTACACCCTGGTGCCGGGACCGGGTGATGCCGACAATGACCTTTTCACGATTGCCAACGGAGATGAATTGCGCCTGGCGGCGGCCATTCCAGCCGGGCGAGGGGGCCTCGACCTGCGGGTGCGTACGACTGATCTGGCCGGGTTCTGGCAGGAGGAAGCTCTCGTCATCGCGCTTCTCGATCCGAGTTTCCGCATCAACGAATTCGTGGCCAGCAACGTGACCGGACGTCGGGATGAGGATCGGAATTATTCAGACTGGATTGAGATCTATAACGAGCAGGCATCCCCATTGAACTTGAGCGGCTGGTATCTCACGGACGATCCTGATGACCTCACCAAGTGGCAGTTTCCCTCTACCGAGGTGGGACCGAACGACTACCTCCTGATCGTTGCCTCGGGCAGGGACCGTGCGGTGGCAGGCCAGGAGCTGCATGCCAATTTCGAGCTCTCAAGTGTGGGTGACTACCTCGCCCTGGTGAAGCCGGACGGGGTCACCATCGTGGACCAGTATTCATTCGGAGCCCAGGTCCCGGATATCGGATTCGGCTACGATGGTTCCGGGGGTGGTCAAGGGTTTCTCACTCCGACGCCGGAGGCAATGAACGGTCCTGCCTTCCAGTATGGAGCCAACGAAGTCATCTTCAGCCGGGAGCGGGGATTCTACGACGCAAGCTTCAACCTGACCCTGAGCGCGACCGTGCCGGGATCAGTCATTCGTTATACCACCAATGGAGCCAGGCCTTCCGCAAACAGCGGCACGATTTACGGCAGCCCCATCATGATCAGGCCCGACAGCAGGGGCAGCCCCCGGGGAACCCGCATCATCCGCGCCATTGCTGTTCACGCCTCCGCGGCGGTGCAGTCGGCGGTCACTCACACCTACCTTTTCGTCAATGGCGTGAGCAGCCCTGCCCGGGACGGGGTGGTGGGGCAGCCGGGGTTCCACTCCAGCATCGTGAACCATGCAAGTTACCGCGGATTGATGGACGATGCCCTCCTCGCGCAGCCTGCGGTTTCGATCGTGGGAGGCCTGCCCAACAACAGCGAGTCGGAACGCTCGGTGGAGTTTTTCACCCCGGACGGATCCGAGCCCGGCTTTCACATCAATTGCGGAGTGAAGGCGGTGGGCGGACACAGCATTGGATCTCCAAAGAACAACTTCCGGCTCTACTTCCGCGGTCAATACAGCACCTCCAAGCTGCACTACGATCTGTTCAAGGATCACCCCTACAGCACTGGCGCGGTGGATGTTTTCAACCGATTGAACCTGCGAAGCGGCTCCCACGACTCTTTCTTCTGGCTCGCCAGTCCGGGCAATCCGGGCAACAGCGGGGGACCGCAGAAGGGTGATGCTCAGTACGTGCGCAACCGCTGGATCGGCGACATGCAGTTCGCGATGGGACACGAATCGCTGCACGGTCGCTGGGTGCATGTCTACGTCAACGGGGCCTACCATGGGCAGTATCACCTTCATGAGTGGCCCAACGATGACTTCATGGCCTCCTACCTGCCGGGGGCGCCGGAGGACTACGAGTACACCAATGGGGCGAACGGTTCCAAGGCCAGCAGCGACAACTGGCAGGCGACATGGGCCTCGGTGAAGTCGGCCGCCAGAGCCGGGAGGGGGGCGGCTATACGGTGGATCGACGTCGAGAATCTCATCGACTACCAGATCCTGAACTATTACGCGGGAAATCCCTGGGATTGGAATCCAAACCAGAACTGGATGGCGGCCGGACCAGGCCGTCCAAGTTCGCCGTCCGGCGGTTGGAAGTTCTTCGGCTGGGATTCCGATATCTGCCTGCAGGATCCCGGTGCCAACGTGCTCGGGAAAAACGTGCCCGACGGTATTTTTCAGAGTCTCATGGGTGACGAGGAGTTTCGGATTCTCTTTCGCGACCGGGTCTACAAGCACTGCTTCCACGATGGAGTGCTTACGCCCATCAAGGTGGCCCAGATTCACGAATTCAGGGCGGACCAGATCCGGACCAGCATCATCGCGGAGACGGCGCGATGGCAGGGGGGCGCCGCTCGTGCTCCGTGGGATCGCGATGGCGAATGGCAGAATGAGCTGAACCGCATGGACAACTATTTTCAAGTGCGGACCAGGAACCTGCTGAACCAGTTGCGGAATCATTCCGACTGGTATCCCGTGGATGCCCCGGAGTTCGATGTCCGGGGCGGCTTTGTGGCGCGAGGGTTCGCGCCCGGCCTTACCGCGCCGACGGGGACGATTTACTACACTACCGACGGGAGCGATCCCCGGGCCCGGAGAGGCACTGTGAGCCCCCGCGCTACCGCCTTTACCCCCGGCAGCCTGATTATCGACGACGCCACGGTTGTTCGCGCACGTGTGTTCAATGGGACGACCTGGTCAGCCTTGAACGAGGCGGGCTTCATCCTGGTCGGAACGCAACTGGCGGCCGCGGCGAACGCCACCATCACGGAGATCAACTGGCATCCCTACGATTTGGAGAACTACGAGTTCATCGAGTTCAAGAACACCTCGGGAGCAACGGTCGACTTCACCGGGGTGACGCTCTCCGATGGCGTGCACTTCACCTTTCCGCTGGGATCGGTGGTGCCGCCGGGCGGACATATTGTGGCGGTGGAAGACCTGGGAGCCTTTCACGCGCGCTATGGGAGCAGCGGGTCGCCCTGGCACTTCCCGGGCATTCAGGCGGCAGGTGCGTGGTCGGGGGCCCTCGACAATGACGGGGAGAGGATCGTGGTGACCGATGCTGCTGGTGCCCCCCTGCAGACGGTCACCTACAACGATGCCGGATCATGGCCCGGCCGCGCAGATGGACGTGGAAGTGCGGCCGAGGTGGAGGATTCCTCCCTGGTGCCGGTGCTACAGCCCGAGAAGGATTTCTATCTCGACAGCGGGAGCAACTGGCGGGCAAGCAGCGAGTTTCATGGCTCCCCGGGACGAGATGGAGCAGGGCCGGACAATCGCGTGGTCTTCAACGAGATTCTCAGCAACTCTGATCCGCCCGAGGTGGATGTCTTCGAACTGTTTAATACGCAGGGTGGCGATCTCGACATCGGGGGTTGGTTCGTGAGCGATGACGCAGGCGAGTTCAAGAAGTACCGCATTGCCGACAACACCGTGCTGCCGGCAGGAGGGTTGCTGACCTTCGACGCGAGCGAGTTCAACAACGTGGCGAACGCGGAGAGCCTGGTTCCGTTCGCCCTGAGTGGATCGAAGGGAGACGATCTCTACCTCCTTGAACCGGATGCCACGGGGAACCTGTTGCGCTTTATTGATCGGGTGGAGTTTGGCGCAGCGGCGGCGGGGGAGTCGTTTGGCCGCTGGCCGGACGGAAGTTCAGGGGAGCTCTATCCCATGACGAGCCAGACCTTCGGCCTTCTGAATGAGAGCGGAGGCAATGCGGTGCGAGTGGGCTCGCTGGTCATCGCGGAGATTCATTACAATCCGGACGGGATCGACGATGGACGCGAGTTCATCGCGATCTGCAATGCTGGAGACACAGCTGCGAACCTTGCGAACTGGAAGCTTCGGGGAGAGGTCGACTTTGACTTTTCCGCGGCCACTTCCCTGGCGGCAGGGGCCTTCCTGGTTCTTGTCGATTTTGATCCGACGGACGCGGTGGCCCTGAGCGGATTCCAGAGCGCGTATGGGCTCGATCTGCTCGTTCCTGTCCTCGGTCCCTGGACCAACGACGGGGCCGTGCCCACCAAGCTGAATGATGGGGGGGGCTCCATACGGCTTCTGCGCCCTGATGCCCTGGTGATTCCGGGTGATGGTTCGCCCGCTTTCTACCCGATGCTGGTTGAGGATCTGGTCAACTACGATGACGTCCCCCCCTGGCCTCTCTCCCCGGATGGGGCCGGGGACTCCCTGGTGCGGGTGGCGGTGGGGATCTACGGGGATGACCCTCTCAACTGGGAGGCTTCGTCAGCACCCCTCGGGGGTGTTTCATACGCCACCTGGGCGGCCACCGCCTTTCCGGCGGGAACTCCCGCCCCCGATCGCCTTGCGGAGGCCGATCCGGATGGGGACGGAATGAGTAATTTCGGGGAATTCGCGTTTGTTCTCGATGCTCTCAACGGCGGCGGACCCTCCGATGCCCTTTCGGTGGGCCCCGAGGAGGGTGGTAATGCCCTTCTTGTTCGCTACCGGACGCGCCCGGGTAGTCAGGCGCTGACCTACGAGGTGGGCGTGAGTAGTGACCTGCAGGTCTTCGATTACAGCGAAAGCGCCCTGCAGTTTGTGTCAGCCGAGGTGCTGGGCGATGGAGCGGTGCTGGTGAGCATGCGCTACCCCTTGATCGATACCCTTGCGGAGC
>JAAZXD010000219.1 GCA_014240355.1 Roseibacillus sp.
CGGCGCGATGGGTTTCACCGTCGACGATGGAAATGGTCCGACCACCTACTATAGTTATCAACCGGGGGGTAATAACTCGAACTTTCCTTTGGCCGGAGTTGATCCGTTTGGAGGTGCGGCTGGATACATTGGCAGCCAGGAAACCGGCGGTGGCGCCACGACGGCCTCGAATTACACTCTCTTCACGGGATTGTCGGGGGCCTCTGTGACCATAACCGGCGTCCGGGGCGGTGCCGGAGACACCCGTTCGCGTCCCAACGGATTTCAAATCGTGGCCAAGGCAGTGCCGGGTGCGCCCGTGGTGGAAAACAATCCAGCCACCGGCGTAGCATCCCGTTCGGCCAGCCTCAATGGAACCGTAACCGCTATCGGAAGCGCCGCGCCTGTGGTGACGATCTACCATGGTGACAACGATGGTCTGGCCAATCCGGCGGACTGGGACACTGCGGTAGAGTTGCCCGGAACGCAGGCCGGGGCCTTTTTTGCCGATGTGACCGGCCTGCACCCCGGCAGGACCCACTATTACCGGGCCTATGCAAGCAATGAGTCGGGTGCGCGCTGGGCTCCTGCCAGTGATTCATTTCAGACCGGGGTGGAGCCTCCGGTGCTGGTGAACCTGCCCGCCACCGGGATCATGACGAACAGCGCCGAGATCGGTGCGGAGGTGACGAGCACGGGAGGAGAGGTGCCGCTCGTGACTGTTTACTATGGCTTGACGGACGGCGGCACCACGGAGGGGGACTGGGATAGCTTCGCGCTGCTGGGGGCCCAGTCGGGGGCGGCCACCACCACGGTTACCGGTCTGCAGACAGGTCGCTCCTACTTTTACAGGGCCCGGGGGGTGAATGGAGAAGGAACGGTCTGGGCGTCGGCCACCGCCAGCTTTGCCACTGCACAACCGGTGCCGCCCAGCGTGGTGAATCGCAGTGCAGACGGGATGCGGGGCGCCTCCGCCAACCTGCGGGGAGAAGTGACTGACGCTGGTTTCGATGCTCCCACTGTCACGATCTTCTATGGTGACAATGACGGTGGGATCGAGCCCGGCTCATGGGATCAGGCAGTGACGATCGGCGAGCGTAGCGGTGAGTTCTCTCTTTTCGTCTCCGATCTGGTGCCACTCACCACCTACTATTTCCGCTGCCGGGCCACCAATGTGGCGGGCCCTGTCTGGGCACCGGGCAGCGAGACCTTCACGACCACGGACCTGCTCAGCAGCTCGATTGTGATCAACGAGATCCACTATGATCACGAACCGAAAACCGAAGGCGGGGAGTTCATTGAGATTTTCAATCCGGGTGATTCTCCCGTTCTGCTGACCGGTTGGCAGATCAATGGCGCGATTGATTTTGACTTCCCGGAGGGAACCCAGATCTCCGCCAACGGGTTTCTTGTGGTTGCGGAGGATCCCGCGACCATGAGATCGGTCTTCGGGATCAGAAATGCCCTTGGACCCTATACCGGTCGGCTGAGTAACGACGGTGAGCGTCTTGAACTGGAAAACGAGAACGGATTCCTGGTGGACGAGGTTGACTATGGGATCGGATTTCCCTGGCCCACTGCTTCCCGGGGAGGGGGACCCTCGATGGAACTCATCAATGAGAATCTCGACAATGACCTGGGAAGTTCCTGGCGGGCTTCCGGCAACGCCGCGCCGGGGGGAGCGCAGGTCACTTATGTCGAAGCGGGGCAATCGTGGCGCTACCGTAAGGGCACGAGCGAAGCCTCCGATCCGGTTGACGCCTGGCGCATGCAGGGTTTCACCGAAGACGAGACCTGGGTGACCGGGACGGCGGGGTTCGGTTACGGGGACAGGGATGACACCACGACCCTGGACGACATGAGGAACAACTACGCGAGCGTCTTCCTGCGCAAGGAATTCAACCTGACGGGGACCATTCCCACCCGGCTCGAGATCCGCGTCTATCACGATGACGGAGCGATCGTCTGGATCAACGGCGAGGAAGTGGCCCGGGTGAGCGTGGACCAGGGTGATCTCACCTATCGGGGAGTCAGGGCTTCTGATCCAGCGGGGGCTGCACCCGGTAGCGCGGTCAACAGTCAGGAGGCGACCTGGACCGACATTCTGTTCCTTGGTGCACAAAACACGCTTCAGCCGGGTGTGAACACCGTGGCCGTGCAGGGTTTTAACAGCACTCTTTCGAGCAGCGATTTCTCCCTGGATTGCGAAGTGAAGACGCCTTCCCCTGATAACCCGGGCAACCCGGCAGGAGGGGATCCCACTCCCGGGGCCGCCAATTCCGTCTATGCGGCCAACGCCCCTCCCAATATCCGGCAGGTTGAGCACATACCTGCGCAACCCGCCGAGGGCGAGGAAGTGATTGTCACCGCCAAGGTCACTGATCCGGACGGCATAGGGAGCGTGACCCTGAGCTACCAGCTGGTGGAGCCGGGGGCCTATATCAACAAGGAAGACGCGGCCTACGAGAACGGCTGGGTGCCCCTCGCCATGGTGGACGACGGCACGGGTGGGGATGGGGCGGCAGGCGATTCGGTTTTCACGGTGACCATGCCCGCCGGGTTACAGGTGCACCGCCGCCTGGTCCGTTACCGGATCACGGTGGAAGACGGCGTGGGCAATGCCCAGCAGACTCCCTACGAGGACGATGAGTCACCGAACTTCGCCTACTTCTGTTATAACGGGGTACCGGACTGGTCAGGGTCCAAGCGTCCCGGGGTGCTTCGTAGTGCCAACTACCGCGCTTCCGCACTCGACAGTATTGCGGTCTACCATCTCATTACCAAGGAATCCGATGTGATCCAGTGCCAGTGGAGCGGACCGACCGACGGTGTATACCGTTACCTGGGGACCTGGGTCTACGATGGGAAGGTCTACGATCACATGCGCTACCGGATTCGGGGTAATGCTTCCGTCCGCCAGGTGGGCAAGAACAAGTGGAAATTCAACTTCAACCGGGCCCGGTCCTTCGAGGCCCGTGACAACTACGGGCGCAGGTATGATGTGCCCTGGGACAAGATCAACGGACTGGCCGCCACTAACCCGTGGTGGCGTAATGATGTCTCCACGGATGGCACGGTCTTCGGTGAGTCCCTCGGGTTCCGCCTGTATCAACTGGCAGGTGGACTCGCCAGCAACACGCAGTTCTATCACTTCCGGGTCATTGACAAGGCGGCGGAGGCACCTTCAGACCAGTACGACGGTGACTTCTGGGGTCTCTACATCGCGGTCGAGCAACCCGACATCAAGTTCCTTGAGGCCCGCAACATGCCCGACGGCAACCTTTATAACGTCCATGGCGGGTCGGGATCGAGCAAGCGGGCCCAGGGCTCGACCCAAGCCAGCGACAAGTCGGACCTCTTCACCTTCCAGGGACTGCACCGCAGCGGAACCCCGCAGGCCCGGTGGGAGGCCCACCTGGACCTCGACGACTACTTCGCCTTCAACGCGATGAACCTCGCAATCAATAACTCCGACATGCGTCCGCAGGATAACGTGAACTATTATCACAACTCGGAGACCGGCAAGTGGCATATCATTCCCTGGGACATCGACCTGACCTTCGAGGATGCTCCCCATTGGGGTCGTGGAGACACCTCTGCCTGGGAGGGGATCTATCACTGCCTGCGGTATTCGAGCATCAACCAGGTTTATGAGAACAAGGTGCGCGAAATCCTCAACCTTCTCCTCGACAATGACCAGTCCGCCCACTTGGTCGATGAATTCGCGGGGTTCCTGACCAAGGGTGGTCGCTATAACATCGTGGAAGCGGGACAGGCAGTCTGGGATTACCATCCACGCAAGAACAAGAAGGGCATCTGGTACGGCAACTTCAATTCATCCCTCCTGCCCAACCGGACCTTTGCCAACCTCGCCCAGTACACCAAGGACTTCCTCACGGTGCGCGGCTACGGACGCAGCAACCTGGCCAGCAAGGCGGTTGACAACGCGATCCCGGACAGGCCTGCCATCACTTACACGGGCCCGGCTGGATTTCCCGCTGACGCCCTGACCTTCCAGTCATCATCTTTCAACGACCCGCAGGGAGGTCGCACCTTTGGATCGATGGAGTGGCGTGTTGGGGAGATCCGCAATCCGGACACTCCCAATTACGTGGAGGGTGATCGCTACGTCTACGAGATCGAGACCTACTACCAGAGCGACCGGCTTACACCATTTCAGAGCCAGTTCACCTTCCCGACTTTTGAGATGAGACCCGGCCGGACCTATCGTGCCCGGGTGCGTCACCTCGACAACAGTGGCCGCGCCAGCCACTGGTCCGATCCGGTGGAGTTCACGGCCACGACCCCGGACCTCGATCTCTGGACCAGCAACCTGATGGTCACCGAGGTTCATTACAATCCCCTCCCTGCCAGCGCAGCTGAGATCACCTCTGGATTCGTCACCTCCGATTTCGAGTTCATGGAGATCCAGAATATTAGTTCCACTCTCACCCTTGATCTCACCGACATCCGCTTCACCAAGGGAATCGACTTTGACTTCGCGGATGGAACGATCACCAGCCTGGCGCCAGGGGCCTTTGCGCTGGTGGCACGCAATCCCGCCGCCTTTGAGTCACGTTACGGGGCAGGACTGCCCATTGCGGGGAGCTACGGGCCCGACAACCTTTCCAACGGGGGCGAAAACGTGAAGCTCTCCTTTGGAGCCGGCTCTGCCATCCAGGAGTTCCACTACCTTGACGTCGCGCCGTGGCCCTCCGGCCCGGATGGAACCGGGGTGTCTCTGGTCCTTGTGAATCCCGCTGCTGCTCCCGATCACGCTGATCCCCTTAACTGGAGAGCCAGCCTGACGGTGGGTGGGAGCCCGGGGGAGGCCGAACAGACTGCGACCCTGGTGAATTGGAGGAACGACAACTTTACCGCCGCCGAACTTGCTGATCCCGATCTCACGGGGGACCTGGTTGATATCGATCTTGATGGGATGAACACCATCATGGAATACGCATTCGTGGGTGACCCCAAGTCATCGGATCCGGAGCACCTGCCCCGGTTGGTGACGGTGACCGATGGCGGGGTGGACTACCTCGGCCTCGCGATTCGCCGCCGGGCGGGAGCAGGCGATCTGACCTACGAGGTCCAGTCGTCCGGCAATCTGATGGATTGGATCGTGGAGAGCGGCGTGGTGGCGGTAAGTTCCGTGGACAACGGTGATGGCTCGGTGACGGAGACGCTGCGGCTGCCTGTAACGGTGGTTTCGGGGGTTCGAATGTTCCTGCGGGTGCGGGTGACAGTGATTTGAACCTGCACGGGAGCTGAAAAGCAGGGGTAAACGTGTTCGGGTTCCTTCATTATCTGGTGTGGGCTGCTTTAACAGGATGTCAATAAAGTGGCGAAAATAATCAAATTATTCCATTTACACCCCTCTCCTGCGGCCCCTTAATCGCCTCAACCCATTAAATACGCATGAAACTCAATACGTTCATTCCTCTCCTATCCGCTTCTGGTTTCTTGGTAGCAGGAGCTACTGCGGGCACGATCAGCCTGAATTTCGACGGTCAAAGCGGCACAGGCACTCC
>JAAZXD010000021.1 GCA_014240355.1 Roseibacillus sp.
TCACCGTGACGCTGGCGCCAAAGGCGGAGACAGACGTCAGGGCGATAATAGATACTACGTGCTTCAGTTTCATAGTGGTGTGTAATGAGTGGGTGGTAAGGGAAGGGTTTCCGGTGAGCAGCGGGGGGCAACCCCTCAGTGCTCGCCAGGAAAGTCCCAAATTAAAGATCCTCGTAATACGCCGGCGGGGTAACAGGTGCATTGAAGTCTGCACCAGTGCCATTCTGGCTGATGATGATGCCCGAGGTCAGTTCGACGTCCGTACCACTGGCGAAGGTGGCGGAGTTAAGCCATCCATCGAACCCGGCGAGGGTCGAGTAGAAGTACTGGTCATATCCGCTGGCGTCTGCCTTGGGGAGATAAACCGTGTCAGCCTCGGTGGGGTCTGCGGCGGCGGAACCCGTCACGCTGTTGGCAAGACCACTGTTGCCGAGGGTGGAACCCACGGGGTAGGCGGTGCCAAGGTAGGTGAAGGCCTCGCTGACGGGGAGGTTCGTGCTCGTGGTCTTGACCATTCCGGTCACGACCAGCGAGATGTCCTGGGCTCCCTTCTCGTTGACGATGATTCCGTCAACATAGTTGAGGGGCAGGCCACTGGCATCAGCGAAGGTGGATGCATCCAACCAGCCGTCAAAGCCGGCGAGGGTGGAGTAGAAGACCTGGGTGAAGCCCGCTCCGTTCGGAACGTAGATGGTGCTTGCCTCGGTGGGGTCGGCGGCGGCGGAACCTGTGAGGCCCGCGGAGTTGTCGGCACCGAAGATGTCAGCAATCGTCTTGGCCGCGCGGATGGTGTAATCCGTTGCATCGGCAGCCGCGACACCGGCGAGACCGGTCAGGTCGTTGTTGCTCCAGCTGTCCACTTCAATGACGGTGCCTTCGGAAGCCGTGGCGCCGGTAATCTCGACGAGGTAACGGGCTCCTGCGGTGAGGACGTCGGTAAAGTTGACATCGGCATCGCTCAGGCTTGTCGCGGTCTGGGAATCAAATGTTCCAGAAACCACTTGGGGTTCATGGAGACGAATTCCGAGGACATTGAATTTGCCTGCGTTGATCGTGAGGGTTTCGTAACCGCCTGCGCCTGATACTGCCTCCTGCGAGAGGGCAGTGCCGGAGAGGAAGCTAAGCGAACCGGCAGCGAGTGCCGCTTTCTTTAGTGTCGTTGCTTTCATGGCTATTGGATGACTTTGATATAGGTCGTTTTTGTTTTTAGGGGTGTGTTCTCAGTTTCCGCAGGCAATCCACCTGCAAAATAGCTACCGTAGGGGTAGCCGGTCAATTTTTTTTTAAGAGATTGGGGAAAAAACAAATTAGTGAATCCGAAGGATTTTGGCGTCCGTTAATGTCCTCTATTCCAGCCAATTACAACTTATCACGGTCTTAAAAATTTCTTTGGTAAATACCCCAAAAGGCAATTTGTCGAACCTGTCACCCCGGATTGAGGCCGGAATGCACCAATTCCGATGGTTTTCTGGCCCATGGAGTGCCTCCCCGAGACCTCTGCAAAAAGTTTACCAGCAGCTCATCTCACGGAATATTTCCAACCGTTCAAGGAGCTCCAACTCAGAGAGCTCTTCGATCCTCCGGGTTGAGAAGGCCTCACAGGTGAAGGAGGCCATCACGGTGCCCCGCACCACCGCTTCCCGAATCTGCTCGAAGCGGTAGTCGGTGGTCCCGAGGGAGGCGAGATATCCCGCCATGGCGCCAAGAAAGGTGTCGCCGGCACCGGTCGGGTCGGCCACCTCAGAGAGAGGGAAGGCCCCGCAGCGAAACAGGCCATGATTGCATTCCGGGGGGGCGAAGAGAATGGCCCCGAACTCGCCCAGTTTGATAACCACGTATTCTGGACCCTTTGCTCGCAGGAGATTCCCTGCGGTCACCAGGTTGGTGGACCCGGCATACTCACGGGCTTCGGTTTCGTTGATGACCAGAAGGTCAATTCTGGCGAGAACCTCCTCAAGTTCCTTGCGGGCGATCTCGATCCAGAGGTCCATGGTATCTGCCAGCACGAAGCGGCCGGGGCCCGTGCATTGAGCCAGCATTTCCAGCTGGTTGGCCGGCGCCATGTTGGCCAGCACCACTACCGGGGAAGCGGCCAACTCGGAAGAGAGGCTGACCTTCCAGTTCTGCAGGACATTGACCGCCACGTTGTGGGTGGTGCGGTCGTTCATGTTCTGGTGATACTCCCCACTCCACGTGAAAGAGGCGCCGTCGGACCGGTCCACTCCCCCGAGATTGACTCCATGCCGTTCGAGCATGGCGAGATGCTCAGGCGGATAGTCGCTGCCTACGACCCCGACAAGATGAACCGGATCGGTGAAGTAACTGGCAGCCAGGGAAGCGTAGGAAGCCGATCCCCCAAGAAGATTTGTCGCTTCATCAGTGGGCGTCTTGACATTGTCGATCGCAATGGAGCCACCGACCAGGAGAGGGAGGGTATCGGACATGACCACGGAGTTCGGACTCAATCCCGCGAAGATTCAAGCCCGATATTTCCCGCCGGAACCCCGGGGGTTTGCTCCCCGAGTCGCTCCCGTAGCCCGCGACAGCACTCCGCAATATCGGGCGCCTGCAGGAGACCGGAAACGATGACCACGCGTCGCGCCCCGGAGGCCAGCACCTCATCGAGATTGCCGGGCTTGATCCCGCCGATGCAGAAAACCGGAATCTGCCCGCCGACGGTCTCCTCGATCTCTGCAATGTCGTTGAGTCCGATGCCGGGGCGCCCTTCCTTGGTCGGTGTGGGGAACAGTGGACCGAACCCGATGTAGGAGGCGCCCTCCCTGAGGGCCGCCCACGCCTGAGAGGGGGTGTGGGTGGAGCGGCCCACCAGCGATCCCGCGGGCAGGCTGGCCACAGCTTCCGCCAGATCCCCGTCTTCCTGGCCGAGGTGCACACCATCGGCACCCGCCTCCAGCGCAACGTTCACGAAATCGTTCACGATGAGAGGCACCTCCCTTGCACGGCAGAGCGGGACGAGCCGTTGCGCGATCCTGAGGATGGCGGACTCCTCATGGTTCTTGGCGCGCAGCTGGAGGATATCGACCCCGCCTTGGAGGAGTGCCCCGGTCACCGACTCGCAGTCACCGGGCGAAATGTAACCAAGGTCCACAATGCCGTAGAGCCGGGCCTCGCTCTCTCTTCGCTGGCTCAGGCCATTCATTCGGTCCGGGCCTCACCGTCACGCGCCTTGAGATAGCGCTCCACCCACCCGATATCGTAGCGGCCCTCAATAAAGTCGGGGTGATCCACGATCACCTGCTGGAAGGGGATGGTGGTCTTGATCCCTCGAATCATGAACTCCGAGAGGGCGCGCCGCATCCGGGCAATGGCCACATCCCGGCGCGCACCCGTCACGATGAGTTTCGCGATCATGGAATCATAGTAGGGAGGCACCGTGTAGCCAGCGTAGACATGTGTGTCGACACGCACACCCTTGCCCCCCGGGGCGTACCACAGCGAGATGTTGCCCGGGCTCGGCGCGAAATTGTTGTAGGGATCCTCGGCGTTGATGCGGCACTCAATGCTGTGCCCGCGGGGTTGCGCGTTGCAAACATGGGAAGAGAGTGGTTCGCCGGCTGCCACGCGAATCTGTTCCTTGATGAGTTCGCACCCCATCACTTCCTCCGTGATGGGATGTTCCACCTGAATCCGGGTGTTCATCTCCATGAAGTAGAAATTCTCCGCAGCTTCATCGACGAGGTACTCGATGGTCCCCGCGTTCTCGTAGCCGATGTTCTTTACCAGTTCGACCGAGGCTTCCCCCATGGCCTTGCGCATCTTCGGGGTAAGAAACGGACTGGGGCACTCCTCGATGATCTTCTGGTTGCGCCGCTGCATGGAACAGTCGCGCTCCCCGAGGTGCGCCACGTTCCCCTGGGAGTCTGCCACCACCTGGAATTCGATGTGGTGGGGATTGAGCACGAGTTTCTCGAGATAGCAGTCCCCGTTGCCGAAAACGGCCTGGGCCTCGTTGCTCGCGGCCCGGTACTGGTCGAGGAACTCCTCCTCTTTCAGGGCCGGGCGCATTCCTTTCCCTCCCCCACCCGCGGTGGCCTTGATCATGACCGGAAATCCGATCTTCCGCGCCGCGGCGAGGGCGTCGCCTTCGCTCGCCATCAGTCCCTCAGTCCCGGGGGTGACCGGCACGCCATACTTGGTGGCGGTGGCACGGGCGGTGTTCTTGTCACCCATGGCACGAATCAACTCCGCGGAGGGCCCGATGAACTTGATCTTGCAGCTCTCACAGATCTCAGCGAAGCGCGGATTCTCCGAGAGAAACCCGTAGCCCGGGTGGATGGCGTCCGCCTGGGTCACTTCGGCGGCCGCAATAATGCGATCGGGCTTCAGGTAGCTGTCCTTGCTTGGCCCCGGCCCGATGCACACCGCCTCGTCGGACAACTGCACGTGCAGGGAATCGATGTCCGCCTCGGAGTAAACCGATACCGAGGCCACCCCCAGTTCCCGGCAGGCCCGGATGATGCGCAGCGCAATCTCGCCGCGGTTGGCTACGAGGACTTTGGAAAACATCGCGAAAGGATGGTGGAATCGGGAAAACCCGCGGGAGGAAGATACGCGAACGGATCAGGTCACGCGAAAAAGAACGTCCCCATACTGGACCGGCGAGGCGTCCTCTACGCAGATCTCCGAGATCGTCCCGCTGACTTCCGCCTTAATCTCGTTCATCACCTTCATGGCCTCAATGATGCAGAGGGTCTGCCCTTCGCTGATCCGGTCTCCCACCTTGACGAACTCGTCTGCCTCCGGCGTGGGTTTGCGGTAGAGGGTCCCCACCATGGGCGACTCGATAACCTCCCCGCTCTCGATCGGTGCCTCGCCGTCCTCAGCAGCAGGTGCCACCGGAGCCCCCGGGACCGCAACCGGAGCGGCCGGGGCAATGGCGAGTCCCCCCAGAGCCTCGCGAATCGCTTCCACGTCCGTCCCCTTCTTCAATTTCAAATTGAAGTCCTCCTTCTCCAGATGGAAAAGGCTGAGCCCTTGCTCTTCCATGAGCTCCACGATTTTGCGAATTTCCTCCAGGTCCACAGCGCGCGCAGGTGAGTTGGCAGCAGAGTCAGGGTCCGCGCTGGGCGGGTCAAGCGCCAAGCAAGCGGTGATTGGGGATTGGGTGTCCGGGAATTGGGCCTTAGTTTGCCCCCGTGAAATCGACGTTGCGCCCTGCTGAACCGGGGGAGATCATCCCCGAGGATTATTTTCGGCGGCTCACTCCTGCCGAGTTGTTCACAACGGAAGCCCCGCTGGAGGTCGACCTGGGATGCGGAAACGGGTCTTTTTCCCTCGAAATGGCGCAGCAGTTTCCGGACCGGAACTTCCTGGCGGTCGAGCGCCTGCTGGGGCGGGTACGCAAGATCTGCAAGCGGGCTTCCGAGACCGGGCTCAAAAACCTGCGCGTGCTCCGGCTGGAAGCGCGCTACACCGTCGAATGGCTCCTCCCCCACGCCTCCGTCAGCCGGCTGCACCTGCTCTTTCCCGACCCCTGGCCCAAAGCCAAGCATCACCGCCGCCGTCTCGTGCAGCGCGACTTCCTCCACGCGCTGCGCAAGGTGCTCGTCCCGGGTGGGGAGTTCCTCTTCAAAACCGATCACGAAGACTACTTCGAGTGGGCCAGGGAAGAGCTCGCGCTCTTCGATCACTTCGAATCCCTGCCCTGGGACGAACAGAACGACGAACTTTCCTTCTACCCCGAGACTGCCTTCGAGGAGCAATGGCGAGCCGAGGGCCGCGCCGTCCACCAGCTCCGCATGCGCAACCCGACCGCCTGAGAGACCTACTTCCGCAGGATCATCCGCTTGCTCGGATTGCGGAAGCTCCGCAGCTCCAGTTCTCCGTCGCGGAACTCCACCATGACCGCCCCGGTTTCGCCCTGGCGCCAAAGGGTGATCCCCGCTCCCCTCACCGCCTCTGCCCAACGCTCGGGCACCCGTTCGGAAAGGGGATATCGATCCTCCGCCGCCACGATCACGGCGGGATCGACCGCCTGCACAAATTCCATGATGCCCGAATAGTCGGAACGATGACGCCCCATGACCCAGAGATCGCAACTCAGATCCACCCCGCTCTCCAGCATTTCCTTCTCTGTATCGAATCCAGCATCTCCGGTAATGAGAATCCGCCAGCCGCGCCAGTGAAGACGCATTACCATGCAACGATCGTCCGCCCGACTGCCATGTTCCCGGTCGGCTACGCGCAACACTTCCAGTTCCGCTCCGTCCCCCAGTGGATACCGTCTTCCCGCTTTCCCAAGGTGCACCCGACAACCTGACTCGTCGGCCCCCTGCACCAGCTCCCGAAAAGCCGGACTGGCAGCCTGCTCAACAGGGAGGAGGAGCTGCCGGGGGCCATAGTGGGGCAGGGCCAAGACCAGTCCTCCTGCGTGACCGGTCTCGGGATGGGTCAGGACCATCGACTGTGGAACCGCGCCCGCATCCTTCAGGGCAGGCTTCACCATCCTCCGAAACTGGTCCTGGGCGCCCCCGTCTATAAGCACTCCTTCGCCCGCTCCCACGTATATCGCAGCATCGCCGCCCCAGAGATCGAAGACCAGCATGCCCCTGGTCCATCCTCCCCGTCCCTGCAGCTCAAAGTGGCTGCCCGGAATTTCTGTCACTTTTTCAGCAATCCGGTATGCCCCTTCCGCCAGCAGTGCATTACCCCGGTTTGCTCCCGTCTGCAGCGGCTCGGCCACCAGTCCAATCACCACTCCCACGAGGGCCACCGAGAGAATAAGGAAGACCAGCGGCACCAGGAGCATGCTGGCAAACACGGCGGCGGGGGTCACGATCCCGAAATGGTATCCGATCAGGGGCATTGAGCCGAGCCAGGCCGCCAGGGAGACCACCAGCAGGCCCACCACGTACTTGCGCAGCGCAAGGTTCCACTGCTGTCCCCGCGTGTAGAGTGCGTGGGGAAGGAACGGGTCCCCTTCGGTGACAGCCTGCAGGCACCGGGAAAAGAAGGGAGCGACCAGAATAATCATCCCGACCACCACGTAGGACAGTTGGAAGCCGACTTGTGCAAGCTGGTGGGAATCCATGAGCAGAACGGCGGGCAGACTGGCAAGCAGGCTGTTAGCCAGCGAAGGCTGCCGCCTCACCGCAAAGCCAACCAGAAAGACCGAGGCCATGAAGACGGCGCGCACCGCAGGCGGTCGGAGGCCGGTCACGAAGACATAGCCCCACATGATGGCGAACACGGCCCATAAGCCCCACCGCTGTGGCACCCGGAAGAAACGCATGAGTATCCAGGCCAAGGCCCCTACCAGTCCCACGTGCAATCCGCTCACCGCGAAGATGTGCATGGTTCCGCTCTTGCGGAAAGCGCCGTAGTAGTCGGCCCCTTCCGAGCGATCCCCGAGGACCAGCCCCCGAATAAGGATCGCCCCCGCCTCCTCTTCTCCGAGTCCGGACACGATGCGGGCCCGTAATTCGGTGCGCAGATCCCAGGCAAGGCGATGGAGTCTCAGACCCATGCGCGGACGGGCCACGATCTCGTGGGTATCGGCACGAATCTCGCCCGCCAACCCGTGGCTCCGGAGCCAGTTCATCCCGTCAAACTCGGCCGGGTTTCGGGCGGCCGAAGGGAAAAAAGTCTGCCCCCGCAGAAGAAGCACATCCCCGGGCTTCACCTCGTTCGGCAGATCCCTTACCGCGACCAGTGTGTGGTGCAGGCTCCAGGGATTGCGCTCGCTGGCGCTGATCCGGAAAACTGCCCGGGGAAGAAAGCCGCCCCGATCGCGCAAACTGAGAACGGTCCCTTCCACTTCCACCCGCGTGCGGCCATTGGCATGGATCCAGTCCTCTCCATCCGACTGCCGCTGGAGTCGGTCATAATGGACACCCCACAAGAGGGCCCAGCCCACACACCCTGCCGTCACCATCCAGCGGCCCGCCACTGCGGAGACCAGCATCCCGAGCGCGGGCAGGGCAAGCCATGGCAGCGTCCACCCGGCTCCCGCACACAAGATTCCCAGGCAGCACCCAAGGGCCGGGATGAGGAGCGGCACCCGAGCCAGTAAATGCGCCGCGCCTTTGTTCACAGGCCGGAGCTGTTAGATCGCTCCCAGTTCGCGCAGGCGGTGCGTCGCATTGGCAGAGTGCCGCGTCTCCGGGAAGAGCTCGACCACCTGCTCCAGGATGCTCACCGATCGCGGCTTGTCCTCCTTGTCAACCTCATAGAGCTCCGCCAGGCGGAACATGAAGAAGGCCATGTCGTTGACACGCCACTCGCGGCTCTCAAGGGCAGTGCGCAGGGTCTCGATGGAGGCATCGGAATCCTCCAGATTGTCATGCTGGATCTTGGCAATCTCGACCCAGGGAAAACGGTTCTCCGGTTGCGTCCGCACCACCGCACGGTAGGCTGCGATCGCCGCTTCATAGTCACCCCTCGCGAGAAAGACCCGCGCATCGTGCATGGGATCGAACTCCACTTCCTCGGACGATCCGTAGAACATGTGGGTGAATCGATGAACCAGGGTGGGCAGCATAAAAAAGCCGAAGACGATGGCAGCATATGTTGCCACCACGAGGATGAGAGCGATTCCCACCAGGATCTTGGCACCTTGCGAAACTCCCTGCGGCTCCCAGCCCTCGATCCTTTCCTCTCCATACCTGTCCTCGATGGTCCGGCCCTCGGCCCTGGCGATTTCCAGTTCCTTCTCGGTCGGAAGCTCCTGCTTGATCGGCCCCATCCTGATCATGATCAGCCATGCCCCACAGATGAGGGCCACCAGGATGCAGAGATTTATGATGAACTTGCGATCCATTGATACCGTAGCGCCACAAAAGAAAAACGCACCCGCCGCTGAATGACAACCTCTGAAGGCCCGTCCATTGCGAACAATGGGGATTCGTCAAAAAAGCCACGGCCTTACACCGTGGCTTTGCCGGGAGCGAGACCGCGGACGCAACAGGAATGCTCTCCGTTGAAACCGCTGCTTCGCTTCACTTACTTTCCGCAGTCGATGGTGGGTCGCCGTAGTCGATGGTGGGCAGTTCCTTGAACTTGGGCAGCGAGCGCAGGGACGGGGCCTTTGCCTCCCCCGTGCAGCAACCGCAGGACGTCAGGGCCAAGGCGGCCAGTGCTACTCCGGCGGGGGCGATCAGTTGAATGAGCTTCTTCATCGTAAGTGTGTAATGCTGGGGCTGGGCGGGAATCTCAGGGGAGGCTCCCCGCATCTCAAGGTAAAAATCAAGCCCGGGGTCACAAATCCGTGGCCCCGGGCTTGCGTTTAAAGCATGCTTACTTTCCGGGCACCACCACGTTCGGCGGCGCCATGGGTGCAGGGGCACTCTGGTTCGATGCGCAGGATGCAAGCGCTAACCCGGTCAGGGCCACAAGGACTGCAATGATATTAGAGAGTTTCATAAGATAGAGAATTGTGTCTTTCAGGCGGGCTTCCGCGAGAATGCATTTGCCCGATGGTCAGGGTTCCTTAAGTATTATTTCCCAGGTGCCACATAACTCGGCGGCCCGGGATCCGGGCTTGAGCAGGAAGAGAAGGCCAACGCCCCAAGGGCGGCCACCGCGATCGCGATTACTTTCAGGAATTTCATTGTCTCGCTAGGTATTGGTTCAGGCTAATTGTGAGCAGGCGATTGCGCCTGATCAACCGGAGCATACCCCACGCCAAATTGACCGCAAGCGTGAAAGCAACAGCTCATCCGGTCCCATTTTACGCTCCAAAGGCCGACCCTGTTTAATCTTTCCTCCTGGAGTAGCCCTGAAGCGATTTCATCCGTCTCCCACGTTTCGGACTAGACGATCGAGCACTTGACGATCGGGCACTTTCGACTAATACCCAGCGCGCCATGTCCAGTTCCCCTCACGTCGCCATCGCCGGCGCCACAGGCGCCGTCGGGGAGGAAATGTTGAAGTGCCTCGAACAACGTGATTTCCCCGTGGGGGAACTCACGCTCCTGGCTTCCGCGCGCTCGGCCGGGCGGAAACTTCGCTTCAGGGACCGCGAAATCGCGGTCCAGGAACTGAGCCATGACTCCTTTCAGGGGGTCGATATCGCCCTCTTCAGCGCCGGAGGCAGCCTCTCCCTGGAGTTCGGGCCCTCCGCCGCCGCTGCGGGCGCGGTGGTGATCGACAACTCCTCCGCCTTCCGGATGGATCCCGAAGTCCCCCTCGTAGTGCCCGAGGTCAATCCCGAAGCGGCCAAGACCCGTCCAAAGGGCATCATCGCCAACCCGAACTGCACCACCACTATTACCCTGATGGGTCTCAATCCGCTTCACCGGAAGTTCGGACTCAACTCCGTCATCGCATCGAGCTACCAGGCGGTTTCGGGCAGTGGCCAGGCAGGCATCATGGAACTATCGGACCAGGTCAGGGCCCTCTCGGAAGGCCGGAACGACCTCACAAAGAGTGTCTACCCTCACCAGATCGCCTTCAATGTCATTCCCCATGTCGATCAGTTCATGGATGGGGGATATACCAGGGAGGAACTCAAGATGCTCAACGAGGGGCGCAAGATTCTTGAACTGCCGGATCTGCAGGTGACCTGCACCTGCGTGCGCGTCCCGGTCTACCGCTCGCACTCGGTCTCGATCACCGCCCAGTTTGAGCATCCGGTCAGCGTGGAGCAGGCCCGCCTCGCCTACCAGGATTACCCGGGCATCCGCGTCGTGGATGATCCTGGAAACGCCCTGTATCCAACTCCGCTCGACACCACCGAGAAGGACGACTGTCTGGTGGGCCGCATCCGTGAGGACATGGTGCTCGAAAATGCCCTCGCCCTCTGGGTGGTCGGGGACCAGGTCAGGAAAGGGGCCGCCTTGAATGCAGTGCAGATCGCGGAATTGCTCTGAGGGGAAACGCCGCCAACTGCCCCGCATAGACCGGGTCCTCCCCCTTGATTCCACCAGAATCCACCTGCCCACGTGAATTGGGGGCTTGGGTAATTGGATCCTTGGGTATTTCCTAGGAGCGTGTCCGACCTCAAGGCCTACCTCCGGGAGCAGCAACGCATGATCGACGCGGCCCTGCAACGGTTCCTGCCCCGTGCCTCGGTCCGTCCCTCCACCATCCACCGCGCCATGCGCCATCCGGTCTTCGCGGGAGGCAAGCGTCTGCGGCCCATCCTCTGCCTGGCCGCCGCCGAGGCCTGTGGCGGAGACTCCGAACACGCCCTTGCCCCGGCCTGCGCGGTCGAGCTGATCCACACCTATTCCCTCGTCCATGACGATCTCCCCTGCATGGATGATGATGACCTGCGCCGGGGCAACCCTACCACCCACGTCGTCTTTGGGGAGAATATGGCGGTCCTGGCCGGTGACGCCCTTCTCACGGAAGCCTTTGCCATTATTGCCCAGACCCCGGAGTGCAAGAAATACCGAGCAGGAGACTATGTCACCGAACTGGCTTCTGCCTCAGACTCGCGCCGGCTGATCGGCGGGCAAGTCATGGACCTTGAAGGCGAAGGAAAAGCCCTCACCAAGGCTCAGCTCGTCCGGGTCCACGAGGCCAAAACCGCTGCTCTCCTCACCTCCTCCCTCCGCCTGGGCGGGATGAGCGCCAATGCAAGCTCCTCCAAGCTCCAGGCCCTCACGGACTTCGGAAAATCCCTGGGACTGGCGTTCCAGGTCATCGATGACCTCCTTGATGTCACCCAATCCACCGAGAAATTGGGGAAGACCGCCGGGAAGGACGCCGCGGTGGAGAAAGCCACCTACCCCGCCATCCTCGGCCTGGAGAAGAGCAGGCGGGAGGCTCATCGCCTCACCCACAAGGCCCTGTCGGCCCTCCGGCCCTTCGGTCGCCGGGCCGTCCGCCTCGACCAGATCGCACACCACCTTCTGGACCGGGATTACTAGGCGGATCCCGGAATCAGCCCCTAGAACCGGAAGGTCGCATCCGCCTTCAACGTCAGGTCCGATCGCTGCAGATCCAGTCCGCGATCGTCTGTCAGGAGCGCCTGATTCAGGACCAGATAAATCGTCGATCCCGGTCGATACTCCCAGCGGATCCGGGAGTTGAATCCCACCTCGTTGGAAAGGCTGTCATACTGCACCAGGGTGGACCACCCGAGATCGGGAGTCAGGTTCCAGTTCATCCCAAGGCTCCCCACGTGCGCATCGAACGAGCCCTCCCCAAGATCCACCCGGTTATACTGATAGGTCCCGTTGATGCGGAAGTGCCGGCTGGGATTCCACTCCACCTCTGCCGAACCCTGGACCCGCCATCCGTCGTAGAACTCTCCGGCTTCCACCGAGAGTTCTCCCCACACCGGACGCGAACTGGTGGCTTCGAATTCCAGGCGGGCCTTGGTCCAGGAGTACTCCCCCGCCGGCACCGTGATGTCTCCCAGCTCGAAGGCCTCGTCCGGACGGTCGATATTGTGCGAGATGCGCAGACTCAATTCATCCGTGCTGGCAAAATCCAGATTGAAAGGCACGACCCCAAACCGGGCGGAATCGAGCCCCCCGGACGTCCGGGATGTCACGCTGACATCCGCTCCCCTGGCCAGCTGGCGGTACCAGCCTGATCCTCCCGGCCGGTGCTTCCGGCGAATCAGCCCGGACACGGTGCGGATCCCGGTCCGTCGCACGAACCCGAGGGCCGGATCGAATCCCGGACCGACCTCCAGGTAACTGAGCGAGCCATCCCAACGGTCGTTGGGATAAGAGAGCCGCCCCCCGAAGGCATAATCCGTGCCCTGTCCCCCTCCCGCCGCCTCAGTATAGTTCCCAAGGGCATAGAGATTGGCTCCCAGGATCTTGTCATCGAAGAATTCGTTGGTCCGAAAGGTGAAATCCACCCCTCCCACGTAGTTGTCACGATTGGAGTTGGGATCTCCCCCGGTCGCGATGACCCCCACCCGGGACTGGGAGAACACCTGCTTAGTCACCCGGGCCGCGAAGACGTTCTGTTCATTCAGCCCGGGTGGACCCTCCAGGCGGGCATGCGTAAAGCCGACATCATAATCTCCCAGCCGCCCCGCCAGTTTGGTGGCCAGTTGAGTGGGAACGATCCGGCCGTCCGCCAATCCGATCCGCCGGGTGAAGTAGGGCAGAAGGGACGAACCCCTTCCCCTCCGTTGAAACCCCGGTCCAAAATCGTAGGTCCCGCTGTCCTCCAGGAAGAAGTCCCGCTTCTCCGGAAAGAAGAGCGGGAAGCGGGTGAAATTAACCACCCGTTGATCGACCTCCGTCTCCGCGAAGTCAGTATTGTAGCTGATCGTGGCCGAGAAGTTGGGAGTGACGCGGTAACGCAGATCCGCTCCCAGGTCGCCCCCCAGGCTGTCACTTTCCCCCTTGCGGCTCTCGTAGTGCCCCACCGAATAGGGGGAGAACTCCAGCCCAAGCCCCTGCCTCATGCCTCGCAGCCCGGTAATGTCTCCGGCTTCGCTGGCATAGTGGGACTTGATTTCATCCTTCCACCCTGTCCAGCGAATGGCCTCGTTCTTTCTCCGGATCCGCCGCGACATGTTGAAGCCCCATACCGTGCCGTCCGGATCAAAGCTCACCGTCTTGAAGGGAATGGCCAACTCGACAAACCATCCCTCGTCCGTGATGCGCGCTTTCGACATCCAGATCCCATCCCAGGAAAAGTTCATCCCCGTGTTGTTGGTGATCAGACCGTCTGACTGGGCCCCGGTTGGGTTGACCGCGAAGACGTAGCCGTTGCGCTGATCGTGAAAGGTGTCGAAGAAGAGGTAAACGAAGTCCGAGCCCGTGAAAACCCTGTCACGGCGCATGGACCGCGCCATCACCACTCCCGGTTCGGAATCGTAACACCACACCCCGACGTAGAGATGATCACGGTCGTAAACCATCGCGAACTCCGTGCGCTCGGTGGCCGGGGTCCCCCGCCCGGGATCATACTGCCGAAACCCCTTCCCCTTCTCCGCCCGCTGCCAGGCCGCCTCTTCCAGGCGGCCGTCCACCTCGACACGTTCCTCCGCCCCCAGTTGCAAGGCAGTGATGCTGGGCTTCTTTTCGGCCTGGAGACCGCCGAACGATCCCAACCACGCACACGCTGCGAGCAATTTGTGGGCTCTCCTCATTTCTTCGCGAGCAAGGATCAGCCGCATGACTTGCCCCGTGCAGGGCGAGACCACACCCCACTCCTTGCAACCCGTCAAGACTCACCGCCAGATCAGAGGAAAGCGACCCCATCTCATCGCAGCACTCCCGGACCCCCGGAAGGCCTCCGCCCAGCCCATGGGATGACCCAATAGTTCTTTCCCCCGTCTCCTTTTGAGTCCAGACTCCCCAGCCATGAAATTCCTCATCAAAACTTTTGGACTCCTCGCAGCCCTCAGTCTTTTCCCTGCCGCCGCTCAGCAGGAGAAGGCCCCCGCGAAGAAAAAGGCTCCCTCCAAAGAGACCCCCGCCAAGGCCCCGGCCGTCAAGACTGTCGATGGCGGCAAACTGGAAAAGAAAATCATCGGCAAATGGGCCCCCGATCCCGAGGCCATGATGAAGGAGATCCAGAAGGGCCTCGCCGACGATCCCTCCGCCGCCCTCCCTCTCCCTCTCCCCCTCCTCCAAGCCGTGATACAGAAAATGGCGGTGAGCGTGCAGAAGGGGGAAGTCACCATCCACTCCATGGGAAAAAAGCAGACCGCCACCTACAGGATCACCAAGGTCGACAAGGCCGCGAACAAGCTCACCATGCAGATAACCGACGAGGAGGGTATTGCCCAAGGGGGGTCGGCCACCGTCGAGGAAAAGAAGGACGGCAGCAAAACGCTCATTCTTGAGAAGGACGGCGAGAAGGTAGTCCTCAACAGCATCAGCGCCTCGGAATTCGAGAAGCGCAGGAATACGCGCGACAAGCCAGCTGTCTCTCCCAATTTCAGATAAGCGATCCCCGGTTCAGGGGCGCTCGCCCAGGCAGAGCAGCTTCTCCTTCCGAACATCGTTCTGGAAGACCGCCACCCGGGCATAGACCCGGCCCCCGCAGTAGACCGGGGTGGCAAAGACCTGTTCGCCAATCCGCGCCTTGTGCACCACCTCGAAACCCGCCGGATCCGCCTTGAACTGGAAATACTCCCCGTTCTCGTTGATGGCGTGAATGTGATCGCCCACCAGGACAGGCGAACTGGAGAACGTTCCGCCCAATAGACCCTTCCACCTGCGCTCGCCGGTCTTGCAGTCCCAGCACATCGCCGCCCCGCCATCCATCACCGCAAAAAGGTGTCCCTTCGTCACCAGCATGGAGGGGACATAAACCCGGCTGATGTTGCGCCAGGCCACTTTCCCGGAACCATCGCTCTCCACCGCATGGACGTGATTCTTGGGCCACCCCCCACTGATGAAAACCCGCTCCCCATCCGTCACTGAGGAACTAACCGTCTCCTGGGTGGATCCCTTCGTTTCCCACAGAATCTTCCCGGTCAGGGGATCGATGCTCACGACCTTCTCGCAACCGGAGAGAACCAGTTGATCGAGGCCGCCGAGACGATGCACGAT
>JAAZXD010000220.1 GCA_014240355.1 Roseibacillus sp.
TCATGGATGATGTCCTCTTCACCGATCAGTTCGGGCGGGGCATTGAGCGGGGCGTGAAACTTGTAGGCGGACCATTCCACATGAGAGAAGTCTTCTGTGTTTCCGGGACGGAGGCTTGAGCTGCGAAGAGAATGCCCGATGAGAAACTCACGGGCGGCAGAGCCTGAAAGGGACGGGGCAAGCTGGGAAAAATTCCGCTGGGCAGGGATTCCAAGGGTCTCGTGTCGGAGCAGTTTCCCGGAAGAGGGCAGGTTCGTTTCATCGCCCGTCTCTCGATAGAAGGGCACGTAGATGGTTCGGTCCTTCTGGAGGTGTCCGGCGAAGAGGGGACCCTGCAGTGAGGGGTAGGGCTCGCCGAGGGTAAAGATGCAGAGGACGTGGCCGGCGGCGATTGCGTAGGCGACGAGCAGTAGTCGACCTCGTCGAATTCCCGATGGCGATTCCACGTCGCAGTGAACCGCGTGGATGGAGGGATCGTCAACGCATTCCCCGTATTCCCATGGGACGGAGGTTACCGTGGCGGGAGGTCCGTGGACTCGTCTGAAGCATTTTCCCCGGCGATGCCGAGGAGAATCCGGGCCTCTTGGAGGGGGCGGGCTTCGGCCCATTGGCGGGCCTGCTGGCGCATTTTGTTGATCGCTTCACGGTGCCCGTTCCTCGCTTCGTCGCTGTCGTCCTCAAAGGGGGCCTCGGGCCAGTCCCAGTTGTCGGTGCGGAAGGAGGGGATCGGGATGATGCGCTCATGGTGTCCGCTGTTGACAGCGTTACCGAGCGGGTTGCGTGCCCAGGCGTAACGGACCGCGACCGGTTTGGGGACGAGGGGGCTCCAGACCTTCAGCCTGCGTTCATCTTTCTGCTCGCGTCCACGGTCGTCCTTGCCTTTGACCACGAACTCGGCGTGGGCGGGTACGAAGTGACGATTCTCGCCCGCAATGGAGAATCCCTCGAAGGGTCGGCCATCGTGGACCCGCACCATGCCGTTAAAGCGGAGGATCATGTGGCCGTCCCCGGCCTCGGACTGCTCCAGGGTGGTTGGTTTCCAGCGGAGTTGCGATTGGCTGTATTGGGTGGCCAGGGCCCAGCGTGCCATGCGTTCGCCGTGCAGGACCTTCTTGTGGGGATGATACCAGGGGACCTGCTGATCGTAGGCCGGCATGAAGGAGACGTGTTCCAGTTCCCGGGCGGCCTTGAACTGCCCTTCGCGGATGAAAGGGGCGGCATCGACCATGCGGATCTCGAAGTTCTCGCGGGTTTGTGGCTGTCCGCCCGGGGTGAGTCCGATGATGCCAAAGGGCATATCCTGGTCGCGAAAGGCTCGTCGCCAGTCGCGGATCATGGATTGCATGACCTTGGCGTAGAGGCGGGGTCGCGCGTTACCGAGGGCGTTGTTGTAGCCCTGATTGAAGATGGCGCCCTTGATACTGGCGTTGCTGAAGCAGGAGAGCATGCCGTTGAAGGAGGCCCCGGGGTTGTTACGATCGGTGGCGGGATCCTGGTCCGGTTCCGTAGGCTTTGGATTGGGTTTTTCCCCGCGGGCCACCCGGCGCTCGCTGTCCTTTTCCCAGCGTTCGATACGGGCCTTCAGGCTCGCTTCCGCATCATAGGCGGCAATCTTGCGGTCCCATTCGTCGGTGAGCCCCTTCGCTTCCGGGATGGTGCTCAGCATCGATCGTGAGGTCCAGGCCTCCGCGGTGGTTCCTCCCCACGAGTTGTCGATCAGGCCGATGGGCACGCCCGAGACGAGGTGGAGACGCTTGCCGAAGATGTAGCCGATGGCGCTGAAGCGTTCCACCGCCTTGGGAGTGCACTGGGACCAACTCCCCTTTTGCTCATGGCGGCGCTCCCAGGAGTTGAATTCATTGAGACGGTCCATGTCTCGGAAGGCGGAGGGGCCGGCCTCCTGCGGCACGGTGAGGAGGCGGATCAGGGGATGGTTGGCGGAGGCCACCTCCATGTCTCCGTGGTAGACGTAGCTGATCACATCCTCCATGTTGCTCTGTCCTCCGCAGACCCAGATGTCCCCGACGAGAATGTGGTCATAGGTGATGGTGGTCTCCCCGCTTCGAATCGTCATGGCCCTGCCCTGGGTGCTGGCGGGCAGGGCTTCCAGTTCCATGAGCCAATGACCCTGGTCATCCGCTTTCACGGTCAGGTCGCGCGTGGCGAATCTCACCTGCACGTTTTCCCCGGGCTGAGCGCTGCCCCACACGCGGATGGGCTTGTCTCGTTGGATGACCATGTGCTCACCGAAGAAGTGAGCAACGGTGAGCTCGGCATGGATGAGGGAAGGCAGGAACAGGAAAAGCAGAGCGAGGGACGAGGCGAGCTGGCGTGTCATGGGAGAGCTATCGCATGCCCGGCCGGGAAGGGCAATGTCCGGGGGTGGCACGATTTTCTCAGGCAGGGCCCGGCTTACCAGCGGGGCCCTGGATCTCTTCCAGCCTTGCCCCGTCCAAGGCTCCCGCCGATTACCACCAAGGTCGCGCTTGGATCGGATCAACGGGCGTATTATGAAGATCCTGTGCGAATACTTGGTGCGGGACAGGATCGACGAGGTTACGGATTCCATTTCGTGTCCTCTTCTCTCCTGTTGTGCGGGGTGGTGTTCATGCTCCTGGCCTCCCCGCCTGTTGAGGCCGCGGGCGAGAGGGGGTTGATCCTGCGATTGAATTCTTCTGACGGGCACAGTGATGCCCGGAGCGTTCGCTCGGTGGCGTTGCATGTTCCCGTCGGTCAGAGCGTTTCACCCTTTCTCCAGGCCGGAACGTTTGCCGCCAGATGGGAAGGCAAGCTGGTCCTGGAGAAACGGAGTCGCCTGGTCTTCCACCTTGAGGGGACGGGCCAGGCGAGGTTGTTCATTGATGGGGAAGCCCTGGTCACGGTCATCGGAATGCCCAGCGAATCCGAGCGCCTGCGGAGTGGGGAGCACGAGATCCTGGTCGCATACACCCCTCCGCCGGAGGGTGACGCGACCTTGCGGCTTTTCTGGGAAGGACGTGATTTTTCGAGGGAACCGGTTCCGGCCACTGCATTCATTCATGACCCGGAAGATGCCGGCCTTAAAAAGCAGTGGTCCTTCCGCCGGGGACGTGCGCTGGTTGCCGAAAAGAGCTGCGGATCCTGTCATGATCCCGGGACGGAGGTGGTGATGCCGGAATTGCTCCTCAAGGCGCCTTCGCTGGACGGGATCGGAAATCGCCTGCGGCAGGACTGGCTCACCAGGTGGATCAGTAACCCGAAAGCGTCCCGGTCTTCGGCGCACATGCCGGCGGTCTTCCGGGGCGAGGATGCGGAAAAGCAAGCCGCGGATGTAGCAGCCTACCTCGTTACCGATTCCTCCGGGCTTCGCAGGATGGTTGCGGCAACTCCGGCGCAGGTCAGGGAGGGCGGACATATCTTTCATCAGCAGGGATGCATCGCCTGTCATACCCTGGACCGGAAGGGAGACGGAGAGCGCCTCGGACTGGGAGGAGTAGGCACGAAGTTCCACGAGGGAGCACTGGGAGAGTTCCTGCGTTCCCCGACCAGGTTCCACGAGGGTAGCCGCATGCCGACCTTCCAGTTCAGTGAGGAGGAAGCGTCTATGCTGGCGGGGTTCCTGCGCTCCCTGGGGAAGGATCCAGGGGCAAGATCCCGGAAAGGAGACGCAGCAAAGGGGCAGGCTCTGGCCCGGTCTGCCGGATGCTTCAACTGTCATCAGCGCAAGGATGAGGCAAAGGGGAAGGGAAGCAGGATCGGTCTCTTTGCCCTCCATTCGGTGGAGTGCTCCGGTATGCACTACGATTTGACCGGGGAAGAAAAAGCGGCTCTCTCCGGTTTCCTCTCGCAGAAATCCAACAACGAGTCTCTCGTTCGGTGGGTTCCCGCTGAATTTGCGGAGCGGCAGTATCACAGCTTACGTTGCCATTCCTGTCACGAGCGGGACGGGGAGGAGCCCCTGCGGAAGAAATATGCAGAGGAGGTCTCTCATCTCAAACCGATCGAGCTCCCGGCAAATGAGGAAAAGCCCGCCATCCTGGCGGGGCCGCCGCCTCTCAATCACCTCGGAATGAAGTTGCGTCCGGAATGGCGGGAGAGATTGTTTGCAGGGCAGATCCGTCCCAAGGTGCGCAAGTGGCTTCCGGCCCGCATGCCTGCCTTTCCTGCCCGGGCGCATCATTTGTCCATTGGCTTCAGTCACGCGGCGGGGTTTTCCGCAGAAGAGAGCAAGCGGGGTGCCCTTGATCCCGCCAAGGTCAGGATTGGTGCGGCGATGACGGGCGTAGAGGGCGGGTTGAGCTGCGGAACCTGTCACGGCATTGCGGATAAACCAGCTATCGCCGTCTTTGAGGGGGAAGGACCGAACCTGCGTGAGGCCGGGGCCCGGCTCACCCGCGATTACTTTCACCTCTGGATGAATGATCCCCCCCGGGTCTGGCCCGGCACGATCATGCCCAAGTATGCGCTCGACGGCCAAACTCCTCTCACCCAGTACTACGAAGGTGACGCCAGAAAGCAATTCGAGGCGGTCTATGAATACCTGCGGTCCCTTTCCACAAAATAATATCATGAAGAGAATCCTTCCCACCCTCATCCTTGGTCTCCTGTCCCTTCCGGTGGCGGCCGCCCCGGGTCTCATCGGGGAATACTTCAAGTTGGAAGACAAACTCGGGGATGAATTCGAAGTGCCGGTGGGCCTGAAGCCGTGGCTCGTGCGGATCGACAAGACGGTTGATTTTGCACAGAGCAAGTATGAGTTCCACGGGGCAAAGCTGGCCGAGAATTTCATGGTGCGCTGGAGCGGTGCAATCACGGTCCCCAAGGCAGGGAGCTACCTCTTTGCCCTCAACTCAAAGGACGGTTCCCGGTTCCATGTCGGTGACAATCTGGTGGTCGACAACTGGGGTCCGCATCCCATGAAGCAGCAGAGCGGAACGGTCCGCTTGCGGGCGGGCTCGCATCCGGTCCGGATCATCTACCAGAACGGGAGTCCGGGGGCGGGCTGTATTGTCAAATGGATGAGCCCGGGAGGGAAACTGGAAGCGGTTCCCGCCTCGGTTCTCTTTCACGATGCGGACAAACTGAAGGGGATCAAATGGGACCAGCAGGCCTTTGCGAAGGCCGCCAGTCCGAATGCCCCTCCAGCCAAGCCGGTCTCGGGAAGCCTGCCGCAGAAATATGGCAACTTCGTGAGTACGGCGCTGCGCGTCGGCAAGGACTCCAAGGGAGACAACATTGCCTTCCGGGCCCGGGTCATCCGGCTCGATCCGCAGGGAGCGGCCTGTGTGGCCTTTGATTCCGATACCATGCGGATGGCGGCAGGCTGGACCGGGGGAGGGTTGAAATTGGAGGGGCTTCCTTTTACTGGGGGCCACGGAGCCTTTCCCTCTCACAACGGAGCCAAGGTCTTCACCAACCAGGCCGCTCCCGGGTGGGCTGATACGCAGGGGAGCATCGCTGAAACCAGGATGCCGGAGGATGGCAAGTATCCTCCCCTCGGCCCCCTTCCCAAGGCCCA
>JAAZXD010000221.1 GCA_014240355.1 Roseibacillus sp.
GTGGGTCGCTCCGCTCCAGTTCGTGGCCGGCAGGCTGGTGGTAGGATTGTCCGGATCGTAGGCGAAGGGGTCGCTGGTTGTATTAACCATATTACCTCCATGCGCGCTTGCCTGGGAATTCGCCACGTCCGGGGTCAGCGAAATGTTGGTCAGGGCCGCGTGGCCGAGGGCGGCGGACGCCAGGAGGGCAGCAAAGGTGGTCAGAGACTTCATGTTCTTCGTAAGAATACGTGTTGCTATGTGTTTTTTCGCAGCCAAAACGTTGCAAGGAAAGCAAATTTTGCCGTTTTACGTAACGGCCCTGGCAGAAGGAGACGAATCGACCCTTTTAAGCCTTGCGCCGGGAGAATTGAAAACTTCTCCTGTCCATGAATTCCCCCCTAGGTCTATTCCTTAAAAATCACGATGAGCCTACTGATTTCCACACCTCGATTGACTCTGCTGACGCCCAGCATGCTTGCCTGCGTGCTAATGTTCTCCCTCGCCCCGGACTCGGACGCGCAACTCGTCGACATTCCTCTGACGCCCGACCTCAACGCATCCTCTTCAAGCGCGCATGGAGGTAATATGGCCAATACAACCAGCGGCCCCTGCGCCTACGATCCGAACGCCCCCGCCGCCAACCTGCCTGCCACGAACTGGAACGGATCGACCCACTATCATGGACCCGGCGCAGGCAATCCCACGGTCTACTGGGGCTTGGATGAGCTCCTCTGGAGCGATGGCTCCGATCTGCAGTTCGACTTCTACGGACGCACCGGCTGTTGCCCGGACCGGGACAACAACTATGACATCGCCCTGCTGACAGGTGGACCCGGCGGGACGGTTGTGCACGAGGTGCCCGGCAACAACGCCCCCGACGCGGGGAATCCGGCCAACTACCTTCGCACCGACATGGGTGCCGGACTCGCAGCTGGCCAGTCTTTCGATACCATTCGCATCCAAGGTAACAACGGGAACTTCACCATCGCTGAGGTCCGCCTGGCGGCGAACTTTGCTCCCACTTCCATCGCAAGCTTCAGCGCAACTCCCCCTACCGTCCCCTCGGACGCACCGGTCACCTTCACCTGGGAGTTCGAGGCAGCCGCGACCGCCGCCAGTGTCGTGCCGATCTCTGGCGATCTCGACTCCTTGGTCGGGGACCTCCTGCCACAAACCGCTGCAGGCAGCGGCTCGATCCTCCTCGACCCCGGTCCCGATGAGACCACCACCTACCAACTCACCGTCACCGTGGATGGAGAGGATTCGTCCGCCATCATCACCGTCACGGTCGACAACAACCCGATCATCAGCTCCTTTGAGGTCGACCAGGACACCATCACCGCCGGCACCGACATTACCCTGACCTGGGACGCGAGCAACTTCGACGACCTGAGGCTCAACGACTCTCCCGTCGATCCGGGCATCACCTCGATGGTGGTCTTTCCCCTAGTTTCAACGACCTACACGCTGGAAGCAACGAATGCCAACGGCAATACCAGCGCCTCACTCTCCATCAGCGTTCAGGACGTCCCGGACCCAAACGCGCAGCTCGCTGCCATCCCCCTGACGCCCGACCTCAACGCCTCCTCGTCAAGCGGGCATGGAGGTAATATGGCCCATACAATCAGCGATCCCTTCGCCTACGATCCGAACAATCCTACCGCCAACCTGCCTGCCACCAACTGGAGCCCAGCGACCCACTACCATGGACCCGGCGCAGGCAATCCCACGGTCTACTGGGGCTTGGAGGAGATCACCTGGGGGGCGGGTTCCGATCTGCGCTTTGATTTTTACGGACGCACCGGTTGCTGTCCCGACAGGGACAACAACTTCGAGGTCGCCCTGCTGACAGGTGGCCCCGACGGAGCGGTCGTCGCCGAGGTCTTCGGAAACAACGCTCCCGACGGGGGGAATCCGGCCAACTACCTGCGCATCAACCTGGGTGCAGTGCTCACTCCCGGGGATAGGTTCGACACCATCCGCATTGTCGGCAACAACGGGAACTTTACCATCGCCGAAGTGCGACTGGCCGGCCTCCTCCGCACCGAAACCCTGGTCAAGATCACCGATATCAGCTTTAACAGTTCCACCAGCGAACTCAGTATCAGCTGGGAGAGCGATCTCGGCTTCCTCTACAACATCCGTGGAGATTCACAACCTGCCGATGCCGGCGATCCCGCGACCTGGGGAGTGATTCTCGAGAATATCGAGGCTGCTCCACCCATAAACACCTCGGTCATTGCAATTGATCCAGGAGCCAATCCCTTCTCGCTCTTTGTGGTGGAAAGATTCCCGAAGCCCCCTGTCACCATCCTCGCAGAGAACTTCGACGACGGTGACCCGGGATGGACCACCGGGTGCGCTCCCACCGACCTGTCCATGAACACAGTGTGGGAACTCGGCAACCCGAGTGGTGGACCGTTGACAGGACCACCGAACGCCTTCAGCGGAGCCAACTGCTATGGGACCAACATTGGGATCAGCTACGGGATCGAATCCAATACCTGGCTGCGCTCACCCTCTTTCACCCTCCCAGCCGTGCCCTTCGCCAATCTCTCATTCCGGCAGTGGCTCGATATCGATCCCTTTGAAACCGGCTCTCCGCTGGACCATGGCCAGTTGCGGGTCCTCGCCGCCGCCGACCTGTCCGAGCTGGGAGTGATCGACATGAACATCTCGGGACTCGACCCGGTCGAGTGGACGGAGTTCTCGGGAGAGTTTCCCGCCGCCGCCCTCGGGCAGGAGGTTATCCTGGAGTTCCGGTTTCTCAGCGACAACGACGGCAGCTTCGACCAGTCCGGCTGGTATATCGACGACGTCGCTGTTTCCGCCCCAGCCCCGTAGGTATTTCCCTTCGATTTTTCGCAGGACATCCAACAGAGACGGCGGTGCTTTCGGGCACCGCCGTTTCTTCTTTCCCGGAAGCAGGATCGTCGGGTCGGGCATATAAACGCCTCGCCCTGCACCCTGCTGCGGGGGCATGCTCCGAAAACGTGATGAGGTCAGCCAGGGCTTTGTGAGGTCACTTTCAGTCGGGAGAACCATGAGCTATTGCTTTCCCATGGAATTGAGCTACTGAATGCAAGTGCCTGTTTTGCGATAAACCAAATGCGATATGATGGATCTTTGGAGTACAGTCGTTGCCTTGAGTGTGGGTTTGGGCTTGTCGGCTGCTTGTGGCTTTCGAGTTTTTATTCCTCTTCTTGCAATGGGCGTTGGGGCCCGGGCTGGCTTGATCGAACTCGGAGAGTCCTGGGTCTGGATGTCAGAAAGCTGGGTGATTGCAGCTTTTGGCGCGGCGACCCTTATTGAGATCGGTGGCTACTACATCCCTTGGATCGACAACCTGCTGGATACCATCACAACTCCTTCAGCAATCGTGGCAGGCGTTGTGGTGACATCGGCCAGTCTTGATGGAATCGATCCCGCTATGCAGTGGATCCTCTCCGTCATAGCCGGAGGAGGGATTGCGGGAACTATTCAATTCGGCACAGCGGCCACTCGGGCTGCCTCCAGTGCAACAACCGGCGGGGCCGGCAATCCGGTGGTAAGCACTATTGAAGCGGGCGCCTCTGTTTTGTTTGTGCTGCTCGCAATCTTGGTTCCCATTGTCGCCGCAATCCTTGTAGTTGCGTTGATGTTCGTTGTGATCCACAAAATCGTGCGTCGCAGGAGAGGATTACTGGGTCCAAGCTGACAAAGGGAGCAGTCGCTTGGCTGCGAACCAGCAATCTTCCTGCAATCCTGATGCGGGACTCCGGTGTCTCCTCCCCACCCCGCACCCTGTTTCCTGCACCCCTGCAGCGGTCTGTGTGGGGTTGTTCCGGCGGGGATTGCAACAGGCGGCATCATTGCCCGCTTTCCAGGAGAAGCTTCAGGCCTTCAACGATGGGGGGGGATTCCGGCAATGGGTAGTGCTTGCCGCCGTTGTTCATTGTCCACTTGTCCCTGTTTAGCGCCCATGTCGTGAATATATGCCCCGATACCAGGGGGCTTTTTTGTTTCTGGCCGTAACCGATCAGTGCCTTTGTCGCATTGACGTTGTCATATGAAGCCGTGATGACGCGGAAGCCTTTCCTGATGAACATCGGGATTTCCCCATACGCGGATCTCAAGTCGTATTGCCAATCGCAAATAATGATGTCGTTCGGGATCATATCAATGGCAGGGGCGGTCCCGCAGAGCGACGATGAGAGTGGGCCGAAATCAAACTTCTTGCCGTCAATCAGGCGGTCTCCCCACATCAGCATCTCGACATGGCGTTTTTTAACGAGATGCCCGTGGTAATCATTGATCGCCTTCGCGAAGACCCTGGCCGGGTCCTTGCCCCTAGTGGACGGGGAATGCTCGTTGCCCAGGAGGAACACCTCATCCATTCCCACGTGGAAGGCGTCCGCCTGGAAGGCATCAATGAGCTCGTCCATAAGAGCAAACACGATCTTGTTCACCTTCGGGTTGAGCGGGTCCCATTCCCGGCAATAGATTCCCTTGTTCCCTGGGAATGCTCCCGGGGTGAGGTCGAACTCAGGATACTTCGCCAGGAGCGGTGCCGTAGGCCCTCCATTTACCCCGGACTGATGCGCAACGCATTGGAATTGCGGGACCAGCCGGATGCCGTGGTCCCGGCAGATCCCGGCCAGCTTGCGCGCGCTCCCTTTCGTGATCGGGTTCTTCCCGCCACGCAGTTCCGGGTGGGACTTGTACTCAAACCCGTAACCAACCTCCACAATCAAGACATTGATGCCAATGTTACCAAGGCCGGGCATGCGCTTTTCCAGTGCCCGAAGGTCGTCATCATTTGAGCAGCCGATGTGCAGAGCACGCCATTGCCTGTCCTGTCCTGGCTTCGCCAGGCTCTCACCCGTGCCTGTGCACGCGCACACAACTGCGGCGAGGGCAGTGGGGATGAGCTTTCTTATAGCGAAGGATCCGGGTGGGGTTGGATGATTGTTTTCGATGGCGTCTACGGGGTCTCGGTGACGATGTAGAACCGGCGGAATCCTGTCCAGCCTGGTATGCATCAGGTCCCGCGCATATCCCGGGGTGAATTCGGGGTGGCCCTGCACGCCCAGCATGTGCTCGCAACCGCCCTTGCGATAATCCTCAACGCCGGCTTCGACATTTGCTCCGTTCGGATTGAGCTTGATGGCGTCGAACAACTACGCCGACAACCCCCCTCAGCGAGCCACTCCAGCATTGATGCGGTCATCGGCAAAGCCGACACCCCCGGATCCGTCACCAGTTCCGAATGTTTTCGGCGAAGTAGAGCCCCCGCTCAGGGGAGGTGGATTCAAGGTCTATGCCATCACCCGCATAGAAGGCAAATGAACGGAACGCCGAATTAGAAGATGCTGCACCCCCGGCAACCCCGCCTCCCGATCCGCGTGGATTGGGTCAGGGAATAATCGGTTGTCCTGGGTTCCACCCCTTTTACATTTTTTCTCCGGGGTGATGTGGCCTTTCGATGCTCTTTTCGCGCCGTAGGGTTCCCGTGGCCCGGGGAAGGTGGGGG
>JAAZXD010000222.1 GCA_014240355.1 Roseibacillus sp.
CGGCCGAATTTTGGGAAAATAAGGGTATCTTCTTGTAACGGGTGCGCATCGAGTTACGAACTCCCGGATGAAGGCCTGATTCGGATTGGGTCCGAACTCATCGAAGATATGAACATGAAACAAATTCTCTTCACTGCAGGCGGGATCGCGTTTGGAGCTATCGTCGCCGTTGTCATCATGCAGGCCAAGCCCACTGGGGAAGAAAGCGCCACCATTCCGAAGCCTGCGGTCTCACCGAAAGTGGCCGCGGTTGATCAGGAACCCAAGGAGGGCGACGACCAGTCAGATCAGAAACCTGCCGCAGGGAGCATCCTTGGGCAAATCGCCGAGGCTAATCCCGAGATCGATCTCGCGGAACTGGAGGGACGGCGGGACGAATTCCGGAGTGGGATGCGCGAACGTCAGATGGAGCGGTTGACGAGCAAGATGGCCAAATGGAGCGCCGCCCTGGGTCTCGAAGAAGGCCAGCGGGAGGAGCTCCTTGAGATCGCGGACGCCCAGTTCGAAGAGTTGGAGACCCTCACGGTCAACGCAGAGGGCGGGGATTCCGCTCTCATTTCCGAGTCGGCGAAGCGCGCCATGGCCATCATGAGCGGGAGGGCTCTCGAAGAATCGATGGCGGAACTTCTCACCCCGAGTCAGAAGGAGACCTACCAGGAGTTTGGTGAGAGGCAGGACCAAAGTCGCGCTGAAGCCCGAACCCTTCGCCAACTCGCGGGACTCCAGGAGGACCTGATGCTCACCCCCGAACAACGCAACGATGTCTACGGTGTTTTGCACGAGAACTCGCTGGCCGAGGTTCAGGGGAAATCCGACATCAGCTCGCTGATTGAATCATTTGCCTCGCAGGCCGGAGTGACCATTGACCCCGCGCTCCAGGGCGTGATTTCGGGTCTTGCCAATCGCGGACTCGAAGGACTGGCCTCAGGGCAGGCCTTGGACCGCGAGTCGATCGAGGAATTTGCCACGGGTGCTGTCAGCGAGTCCGTCGAACAACAAATCGAGCAACTCCGTCCGGTCCTGACCGAAGACCAGCTGCAACTCTATCGGAGCCAGTTGGAAGGTCGCATTGGCAACCTTATGCGAAGAGGGCAGGCCCGCGAGTAAACTTGATTCATTGACGACCTTCGACCCGGGAGACCATGGTTGTTTCCCGGGTCTAAACATCCCCGTCCATGCACATCGCCCAAAGAGGATTCCACACCTTGATCCCGATGCTCCTCGGCCCGGCCACTCGAACCGCGATTCAAGCGATTGATGAGATCAGCAAAGGCGAAGGGGTTGCGACGGAAGAAGAGGCACTCAAATAAGACCGCCACCGCAACAGGGTTCACGGTAAAGGGAGCCCCTCCCTTACTGCTTGTTTGCCGGGGGGTCGTCTGACTCGGTGTTCGGTCCTCCCTCCGCAAGGCTCTTTAGCTCTTTCAGCCAATTGGGCGCTTCCGAATGGGCAAGATTTTCGCGGATGATACGCCCGAGAGTCCGGAGAGACGATGCCGTGTTCGGTCCGAGGAGGAAGGCGTCTCGATTCTTGCCCCAATGTAAGACAGGGAGGCGGTCCTTCCTGAAGTCTTCCTCCGAGACTTTCTTCTGACGGGTATCCTCGCGCTGCTGTTCTCTTTTGCGGTCCCGGCTGTCGAGGCCAAAGCGACGGGTGAGATTTTCTGGAATTCCTGCAGGAAGGTCGACCGGGAGGCCGAGGGCTCCCCCGCCACCTGAAACCACAAGGGTTTTGCTCTCATGGACGATGCGCTTGTCCCAGGCTGCCTGTAACGCGGGATGGTTTTTTTCTCTACGAAAGTGCGGGAGAATCACCCCATCGTAGACTGTGCTGATCGGGAGCGGCGCGTCTATCCACGTCTCCAGCGGCGGCATGGTCAGGGTCAGTTTGAGACGATCCGCGAACACCGAATCGAGAACTGGCGTGATGAGAGGTCGCCGTTGACCTTCGAGTTTGTCGAAGTCTCTAGTCAGATCATCGTAGTAGTCGATCAGCAGCGGCATCACTTTCTTCACGCCGGCCGCTTCGTCCCTCTCGAGAGCAACCGCAAGGGTCAGCAGCAGGAACCTCGCTTGGTATTGCAGGGCGGCCACGTGCTCGGTGCTCTTGAGTCGATCCTCGTTGCGCTCCCGCCACTCCCGCCATTCGGACTCGCGTTTTCCTACGGCGTCGAACTGCAGCTCCTTGATAGAAGCCATGTAGTATTGATAGGTGGCCTTGGGGCTTTTGAGAATGGCCTGCAGAGTGCTGACAGCGCGTGAGTTATTGGTGGCAGAGCCGCCGTGCAACTTTTGATGTAGCTCTTTGATCATCTGATCGACCTGCGTCTTCTCCGCGGGGGTGAGGCTTTGGGCAGAACTGGAGCTGTAAACCAGCATTGTTGCGGAGAATGCGATGGCGGGGAGCATGTTAAGCGTTCTCATCATGCCGGGAGGGATACCACACTGCCGAACGTAAGGGAAGAGCGCTTCCGCATCAGTTTGCAGGAAACAGGGTGCGGGGTGGTTTGGCTTTGCACGCTGCGCCTCGGGGCTGTAAGACTGAGTAATGAAGAAAGCTCTGCTGCTGTTTGCCACGCTACTGGTTGCGGGTTGCGGGGAGAAGGCTTCCTCCGATACTTCGAAATCCGCTATTGATAACCCACCGGCGTCGCGTGAAGCAGCAAAGTCCTCTGCCAATACCGTGAGACCAGCCCCCGCAAATCCTCCTGTCGCAGAGTCTCCCCGTGAAGAACCTGGCGACGCTCCGAACTCGCGAAGTGGGACCGACATTGAGCGACGCCTCAAAGAGGCCATCGGTGATGACTCACTGGAAAAGCGAGATGACCTCTATTACCAAGTCAACGAATCGAGCCCATATAGCGGCTGGGCGAAGAAGACCTATGATTCCGGACAAGTAGCGACGCTTCAACAATACACTGAGGGACTGAAAAGTGGGGTTGCGATCGGGTGGCACGATAACGGCCAGACGAACTTCGAAGGAACCTACAAAGACGGGAAGCGGCATGGTCCCGACAAGACGTGGCACGAGAACGGCCAGAAGCGGGACGAAGGAACCTACAAAGACGGCAAACAGGATGGCCTCTGGACGGCGTGGCACGAGAACGGGCAGAAGTGGGAGGAAAAAACCTACAAAGACGACGAAGAGGTTGAGAGGTAGCAAGAAGCCGAAGAAAAACACACCCACACCCGGCCTCAGCGTGCAGGGACCAGCGTGCGGGGCGGGGGAGGCAGCAACTCAGCGGGAAGCCTGGGAAGGGCCTGTGGGCAATCCCGATGCGCCGGCTCCCAGGGTGATCAGGAAGAAGAGGAAGCAACCCAATCCACGCGGATCTGGGTGGGGGGAGTGGCTACGAATCGTAGAGGGATTGGGGTTTCCTCCGCCCGGGGAGCGCAGCACAAGGTGTCACGGTGACCCCTTGCTCAAAAACGTCAGAAGTTGTCGCGGAGGAGAAGGGGATCAGGGGGTAGCCCCGTGCACCCCACCTGCCCCGGGGCCTGGCCCTCCAGGATATCAAGGATGGAAAAGAAATTCCTAGCAGTGGGCAGGAAGGCAACCCTCAAGTGATCACTGTGCCTGAGTTTCGAGCCAGCCTTGTAGCAGCCCCCAGTCGTGTCGTTGGGATTTCCAGCTGATGGCGCGTTTTTGTTCCAGAGCGATATCCGTTGGAGTGAGTCGCAGCGCATTGGGATCCATTGAGTGAGCCGCCCGCACCCAGTCATCCTGTTTGAAGCTGAAGATGCTCTTGGCGGTGGCTCCACCGCACGAATGACAGTTAATGCAGGATTGCATGACTGTATCACGCGATGCATACCGGTCGGATTCAAAATAATCCTCGTTGTAGAGAAGCGACAACCCGGTTCGTTTTTCCAGCGAAACCGGCTTGAGCCCGCCGGTCTTATTGGCGAACAGGTCCTGTCGATTCAGGGTAAACTTGTAAACCGCCTGGCTGGTTTTGTGATCGGTGATCTTCTGGCCGGCTTTCCGGTACACCCGCAACTGAACCGATTGCACCAGTGGCGTGGACACCATTTCCCCTGCCTGATTGATTGCCGTCATCTGACGCACCAGGGCCACGGCTGTGCCTGCGGGGAAGAGCGGCAGGTTCTTGTCCCAATCCTCGGGTTGCAAGGCTTTGCCGGAATGTTTGTTTAACCGGGCGAGATAATCCAGCGTGGCATCTCGTCTCCCGGGCAATTTCAGGAACACAAGGAAAGGGGAGCGGCCGCGGTAATACTGCATATGCACCGGGGCACTGGGACCATTCAAGGCTCCACGCACACAGACCCATGAGCTATCGGGGTTGAGAAGATCAGAGGGGAGCAGGGGTTGGTGCGGGTTCTTCTCATCAAATCGGGTATTGAATGTCCTGGCCGCAATCGCCCGCGCATAATTATTGGGCAGGGAAGCAATCTCTCTTTCATTGAGGGCGAGACTTGTGATGGCCTTTGCCAGCCTTTGGCGCAATGCCTTGCGAGCGTTGGTCAGTTTGACCGTGGCATGTTTCTCGTGGTCAACCTTGCCGCCATAAGGAAGGGGATTGAAGGTGTTGGCGGTCCAATCGAAAACGGCCCAGAGATCATGTTGCATTACTGTGCGCTTGACTGGGTTCTTGATTTGGCTTGCGCCCTCCTCGGCAATAAATTGATCAAGCAACCTGATGGCACGGGTGTGACTCTTTCCTTGAAGCAGAAAGACGGAAGTGCCCGGCCACAAAAGTGGATCCACAGCATCACTCCCGTATTGCTGGCCGGACTGATCCACGCGCACGAAGAGGGCTGCGTGCAACTGGTTCCAGAGATGACCCGAATCGGGATGAAAAATGGCTGCCTCTGAGGCAGACTCAACCGAACTCAATGTAATAGCGGGGGGTTTGCTGTTCTCCGCACCCAGAACCAGCGGTCCGTTTGCCAGGGTGAAGCTTAACAAGCTGAGAATCCGCATAAATCTAAGGGTAACTATTAGGTGGAAAAAATCAACCCCTCCCGACTGAGCCAGAGGCAACGTGTTTGCGGGAGTGGCGGCACGAGCAGGGCCAGTGGGTGTTCTACCCGGTGCCCGGCAACTGAGGAGTAATGCTCCCCCCGAATCTCTTTGCCCCCTGCGCCTGGGGGGTGGTAGGGATGGGGGCAACAGTTTACACACTAAATCCAGTACATGAGGACATTCATCTCAGCAATAACAACCCTCTCTGTTTTTTCCTGTGCTGATATACATGCCGGGGGCCAGCCTCCCGCCCTGACACTGAAAGTCGAGCAGTTAACTGCAGGCAGCCGTCACCATTTTTTCGGCTACATCGGCGGTCATCCCGAATGGGATCTGGGCAATATCCTGATCGGCAGAAAGGGCAAGGATCAAATCCTCTATAACGTCGACCGGAAAAAGATCGTGGGGAAAATCGGCTCAGCCGCATTGTTCCCCAACCCTGAGGGCGACATATCACTATCGCCGGATGGCCGGATGGCCGGATGTTT
>JAAZXD010000223.1 GCA_014240355.1 Roseibacillus sp.
CTTCGTATTTTCCGCCTTCTTTGACCCATTGTTTGAGTAGCTCGATTTGCTTGGGCGTAAGATGGCGATGCGAATCGGCAGGCGGCATTTTTTCATCTGCGTCATCGGTGGTGATACGGTAGATGAGTTCGCTGGCGTCGATGTTTCCCGCGACGACTGCCCGGATGCCATCGGTGTCGGCAGCCGACCCGTCGCGGGTGTCGAGTCGCAGCTTGGCTTTCCGCTCCTTTTCGTCCGGCCCATGGCAGGCAAGGCAGTTGTTTGAGAGGATGGGTCGGATGTCGTGATTGAAATCGATCGCGGCGCCCATGGCCTGACCATGAAGAGCGTTCAGGCTTAGCAGGAGCAGGAGGGATCGAATTCGCGAATTCATGCCATTGACGGGATTCTAAGGTGCGAAGTTTTTGGAGGCTATCGCATCTTCCGGTGCGTGGGGAGCGGATTTGGGCTGAATTGCTGAGAATATTGGGCAAGCTGCGCGCCGGGAGGCAGAGACGGGAATCGCTTTGCAGAGGCTGTGTTTTCCACAATCGTGAGTTCCGTCTTGATCGGGACTGTGGAATCGGGGACCGTCCGCTCATCCCGGCGGGGAGTAGCTCAGCTTGGTAGAGCGCCGGCTTTGGGAGCCGGAAGTCGCAGGTTCGAATCCTGTCTCCCCGACCACTGATCCCGCTCCCGGGGTCAGGCGAGCCTTATTCCGGGATCGAATAGTAGAGCTGTTCGAGGGTGAGGACGACGTAGGAGCTGACCAGGATGTCGTCATTCTCCCACCAGCGGGAGTTCTCGTTGATCCAGGAACCGTCCTTGCCCTGATTGCTCACGAGGAGGCGCCCGAGATCCTTGCGCCAGTCGATCTTGGTGCCATCCGATCCTTCGAGCAGGTCGATGCCAGCGGCCACGAGGCTCTTGGTCATGGCGTGATAGTAGTAGTAGAGTCCCTGCTGGCCGAGGCCGGGGTTCTCCTTGAGGGTGTAGTTGTTGCCCAGCCACTTGAGGACGGACTTGAGTCGCTTGTCGCCCGGTTCGAGGTCGGCATAGATGAGGGAGAGCAGACCGGCGTAGGACATTGAACCATAGGAACGCAGGGCCATCCGGCCGTCGGGAAGTTTGCGTTCGCCCGCCTTGCTGTCACCAGGGAAATAGACAAACCCCCCTTCGTCCTCCTTGGCCACTGCGGTGACCTGGTCGTTGGTTGATTCGAGGTTCTGGCAGCGTGAGATGAAATTGAGGGCGGCCTTCCAGTCGAGTTCAGGTTGTTTCCCGCTCTTGTTGTCCTTGGCAATCTGGCGGGAGTGATAGAGGGCCTCCAGGGCGAGGTAGGTGTTGGACATGTCGGAGTGGGCGTAGGTGCCACCGTAACCGACTCCGCCGTCATACTTGTTGTCGGCGGTGCCCTTGTTGCCCCAGTCTGTCTGCTGGTTGACGAGGAATTCCCGGGCCTTCAGGATGACCGGTTCATCCTCCTTCCTGCCACGGGCCAGGAGAGCCATGATCGAGGAGGAGGTGTTGTAGGTGGCCAGACCCTTGACGTAGATGCCCCCGTCGTCCTTCTGCTGCTTGAGCAACCAGCTGAAGCCGTGTTCGATGTGCTGGGGGTGGGTCTTGGTGTAATCGAGACCGGGGTCGCGCATCATGGCTGCGAGAACAAGGGAGGTGAGGGCGGGCGTTTCCTTTTCTCCCCAGAATCCCTCCTTTTCCTGCTGGCTCTTGAGAAAGGCGTTTCCCTTTCGGATGGCGCGTTCCATTTCGAGGCGCAGCGAGAGGTATTCACTCTGGTTCTGGGCCTCGAGGGTGGAGCAAAGCGTCGCGGCAGCGAGGGTGCAGGTGATAATGACATTCATGATGGGTGGCGAATGTGATGAAGTTCGACTTTTCTATGTTCCTTGAGAGGAGGAGGGTGTGGCTGCCGGGATCCCGGCAGGGTTATCAGGAAGAGCCTTCTGTTCCCGGGGACGGGACTTCCCTGTTTCAAGGGCGCTGACAGGCAGCCTTTCCTGTCTCCCTGATTGCCTGATTCTGTTCTTCCTGAGTTGTCCGGTTGCCTTTTCTTCACCATCCCCCTTGCCCCGCAGGAAGGGTTTGATGGTTACCTTGATCGAGGTGCCTACCTCAGGAACACGGGCGGTGGTGGGAATCCAGACATCATCGAGATTGCCGTCCTGGCCGGGCCAGTTGAAGAGGGAGGCATTATTGGTGAAGAGGGCCACGATGTCGCCGGTGACCTCAGCCTGGAATGAATTGTCGTGGATATAGGATCCTCCGTAAACCCAGGGCTTGGGAGGCAGGGGTTTCTTCGTGACTGTGTGGGTGATCCAGTCATTGAGGGTGGCGGTCCGCACCTTGCCCTCCTTGTCCTTCCACTCTAGATGGATCTCGGCTCGTGCGGCGTTCCTGATCTTCTCGGCGACATCCGGGAACTTGCCGGTAGGACGAAAGTCCTCCCCCAGGATGGGGAAGAGTTCCTTGGATTCCTTGTAGCCGAGGATCTTCAAGGCGATGTTGACGTGGAAGGGGCGCGCTTTGGTGATGAGAATCGCTTCGTGAATCTTGCCGTTCTGATGGACGATGGCATATTCCAGGGCGCCTTCCTTCATGTTGACCTCTGCGGGGAAGTTGATCTCACGAGTCTTCTGGTGGAAGGTGACTATTCCCACCTCGAACTTGCCATTGCCGAGGCTTCTTACCGAAGGGGGCTCTTTGGCGGACTTCTCACCGGCAGGCGCCTTTTCGTCCCCGGCAAGGGCAAGGCAGCCGAGGAGCGGGAGCACGGAGGTGAGAACCAGTCTGAGCATGTCTGTAGTGTGGGGTGTATCTCCTTGCCTGTCAAAGGAGCACCGGGTGCGGGAGGGGCGGAAAAGGCAAACAGGCCAATTATTGGTCACTCCCTGCCCATTCGCTGCGCAGAACAGCGGGATGGGTGCCGTTCCGGGCCGGGGTGGAGTCGGTTCCTTCCCCCCGGCTCTGGTCAGTTTCCGGCGGGGGCGGAGCGATTGAGGGACTCGGCGAAGCGGAGCCAGTGCAACCGGGTGACCTGTCGCTGGAAATCGAGCCTGGGATTGCCCGGGTGGTTGCTGGTCAGCGGGGGGACAATCCCATCGACATTGGCGAGTTCCTGCCGGACCAGTTGATAAGAGTTGGAAAGGATGAGGAGTCGATAGTGCTCGACCTCGTCGTTGCCGGGCATCATGGAGCGTGGTTGTGGCTCACTCTTTCCGGATCCGGAGAAGGAGACGGAGATGGGGGAGCCCGCCGCGGTGTTGCGGGATGGGGATGTTGTTATGCGCGCTTCGATCAGAAGGGTATGATCAGAGTCACCTCGCAGAAAATCCGCTGCCTCCTGGGCGGACTGCTTGAAGTTGTCGGAGGCCCGCCGGGGATTGCCGAGTTGCAGGAGGAGGGGAATATCGCCGCCGGGATCGATATTCCAATGGGTCAGAGTAGGGCGGATACGCACCATGGCATTCTCCGCTGTCTTGCGCTCCTGTGGGGAGGGATGGCAGGAGTCGAGGACCCGCTCCCAGGCCAGGAGAGAGCGGTCCCAGTGGCCCTGGAGTTCCAGTTCGGTGGCGAGGTTCACCAGGTAACCGGCGCCCTTGGCGGCATACTCGGAATACTCTGCCAGCCCCGGGGAGCTCTCGAGGTCCCCGAGATCGAGATCGGACTTGTTGGGGTCTGGAGAGGGAGCAGGTGTGTCTGACGAGGCAAACTCTGCGCCAAGGACGGGTTCGGAGGAAGCAGGGTTGCCTGCCGGGTCGGTCATGAAATCGGGAAGGGGCTTAATCACACCGTTGGGGGTGAGGAAGTCCATGTTCCTGGTACGGAGGCCCCAGAATGAGGCCACGGCCAGGAGCGAAATACCGACGACTATCGGAATGGGAATTCGCACGTTGAGGCAGAATCCCTCATGTCCGCCGGATTTCAAGCTCCGGGAGGGAGGGAGGGGAAAAAGTCCCAGGTGAGCTGCTGCCTTGCGGGCTGCGGGAACCCGTTATCGCTGGTCACTGCTTTTCACCTGGAGGGCACGTTTGCCCACCCGGCTCCGCAGGTAGTGAAGCTTGGCACGGCGCACCTTGCCGCGGTTGGTCACCTCGATCTTGGAAATGCGGGGCGAGTGGAGCTGAAAAACCCGCTCGACTCCTTCACCGTAGGAGATTTTACGGACCGTGAAGGCCGCGTTGACGGAGCTGCCCCGTCTGGCGATGACCAGACCCGCGAAAATCTGGATCCGCTCCTTGCCGCCCTCCCGGACGAGAGTGTGCACTTTCACACTGTCTCCCACGTTGAAATCCGTGACGTCTTCCTTGAGTTGCTCCTGTTCGATTTTCTCGATGACGTTCATGGTTCTGAGTCGTGATGCGGCTGGGGTTGCAGGGCGCTATCGGGAGGGAGCGCCGGAGGGCCGGGAGGGCTACACGATGCCCCCTGCAGATGCAATCGTTTTTTCCTGTCCGGGCCGCCTCGATCACTGCGGATAGAGGATTCTCCCGCAATTCTCGCAGTTCACGAGCTCCTTGCCAGTCTGCACCTGGACCATGGTGGTCGGGGTGGCCTTCACGTGGCAACCCAGGCACTGGCGCTCGCCCGTGATCTGGACCACTACCGGTGCCCCCCGCAACTTGAGGAGGCGCTCATAGATGGATATCATGCTGTCGTCCATCCCCACCAGAAGCTGCTTTCGTTCATCCTCCAGAGAATTCGTTTCCCGGGAGAAATTGTCGGCTCGTTTCTGCAGGGTAGCGACCTCTTCGTCCACGCCTCCTTTGGTGGTGGAGTAGTTCGTCTCCGCCTCCGTCAGGCTGCTCCGCAGCTGATCTCCCCGCTCCATGAGCTCCAGTTCGCGCGTCTCCAGCCCGTCGATCTCGTCTGAATAGTGGCTCACCTTTACTCCCAGGGCCTTGTATTCCTCGTTCTTGCGGGTTTCAAATTGCTGTTGCCTGAGCCGGGTAATGGACTCCCTGCGGGTGCCCACGTCGAGCTCCACGCCCTTGATGGCCACCTCATTTTCCTGCATGACGGCCTTGGCCTCATCTACCGCCTGCTGGCGTGTGGCCAGTCGCTCCCGTGCCAGGTCCTGTTCCCGGGGGATGCGCTCCAGCTCCTTGCGGAGCTCCTGGAGGCGCTGATCACGTTCCTGCAGAGTCAGAAGTCCTACGATGTCGGGTGGCATTGACCTTTCCTAGCCTACCGAGTCGGTGGGTCAAGAGTCTGTCTTGCTCCGGTGGGGATCTCCCCCTTTTGGGAGGGAAAGTTCGAACGGATTGTATTGAAACTGGGTCCTATTATGGGGAACCTGTCTCCGTTCCCGGCCGGTAATCCCTCCCTATGACTCTCCGCATCCAATGCCCAGCCTGTCAGCGGCAGTTCACGGTCGATGAGGAATTGAAGAGCCGGACCGTTGAGTGTGGCTCCTGCGAGAAGCAATTTGTGGTCGATGAAGATGCCATTGTGTCTGA
>JAAZXD010000224.1 GCA_014240355.1 Roseibacillus sp.
ACCTTTTCCTGCGCCAGCTGCCATCCGGACGGTCATACCGATCAGCTTCTCTGGGTGCTCAAGACGCCCATTGTGACGGGGGGGAATCAGATCATGCCGCGCTCTACCATGCCTCTACGCGGCTTGCGTGACACCGCCCCGTTCCACTGGGACGGCATTCCCGGTGATCCCTACGGGGGCAATAACAGTGCCAATATCCGGAGTCACGTCGATCCGAACTGCGATATCGACAAGCCGGAGAGCGCCACGCGCCACGTTATCGACGGCGGCCTCGCCACCACCATGCTGATGGTGGGGACAAAGGAGACCAACGACGAAGGCAAGGCCGGCCACCTGTCGTCCGGGGAGAGGGACGACCTGGCGAAGTTCCTCCTCAACGTGACCTATCCTCCGGCCCAGCGCCGTGCTTATGATAACAAGCTCACCGAGCGGGCGGAGGAAGGATTCAAGCAATTTCACATCGTGGGCAACCGCGAGGATGGGCGTATGAATGTCTGCGGGAACTGCCACCGCATGCCCTTCCTGGTGAGCACCAACACGCCTGGCACGGGGATGGACGCACCCACCTGGCGGGGGGCCTATGATCGGTTCCTCATTCTGCCGCAGGGACGGCTGAACATCATCGATTTCGACTTCTACCGCCGGGTGGCGGAGCGTGGCAATTCGGAGCGCGAGATCTGGCGGTTTTCGTGGCGGTCCCGGAGTGAATTCGATCCGGTCTGGGAAATGGTGACCGAAGGGAGCACCGGGTTTTCGGGCTCCTTCGCGAGGCAGCTCACCCTGAACAGGGACACCGCGCGGGAAGCGATGACAGAGAACCTGCTGGAGGCCCTGGAAACGTCGGCCCGGGAAGGGGCGATTGTCCTCCAGGGCGAGGGGGTTATTGTGGGGGAAGGGAAGGGCCGGGCAGTCACTTTCCAGTATGATGCGCAGTGGGAGGGCGGCAGCTATGTCATGCTGGATGGTGAGCGCAAGGCGGTCACCCGTGAGAAACTGGTGGAGGCTGCTGCCGCGGGAAGCTTTGTGGGAACCATCACCGGGCGGCATGGTGTCAATGACGACTACGATCATCCCCAGCCGGCCCTCTGGACCCGGGGTTCGCTGCAGGCGCAGATCGGCAAGCAGCGCTTCCCCAGCCTTTACGGGGACAACCGGACGATGATTGTTGGCGCCCGGCACATTCGTAAGGGAGCCGCTGTCTTCGTGAACGGGCGGAGGGTTCCGGCCAGCATAACCCTCCCCCGGAAGGAACGCGCGACCATTGAGTTGCAGACCCTTCCCGAGCCCGGGATTCACTTCCTCCAGGTGCAGAATCCGAGCGGTCTCTTCAGTAACGACTTTATCTTCTACACCGGGAAGAACGAGGAGGAGGCCCGGAACGTCCGCTCTTCGACCGACCCCTCGGCAATACGCGAGGACCTTGCAAAAGCGATCGAGCGCAACGACCTGGACGCGGCCAAGCGATGGATCCGCAAGGGGGCCCCCACCAATGCGCGTCGCCTCGGTGATGGCGGGATGACGCCCCTCAGCACGGCCGTTTTCCATGGACGAATGGAGATCGCCAGGCTTCTGGTCGAGGACCACAAGGTCAATGTCTCCTATCACAACCGGGACGGGAATACCCCGCTCCACCTCGCCGCCTTCCTCTGCCGGGAGGACATGGTGGAGTTCCTGCTCCGGCACGGGGCATCCCTGACCAAGAAGAACGAGCGCGAGGAGGCGGCGGTCGATACGGTTTCCGGGGGATGGAGTGACGGATTACGCCAGTTTTACGAGGGGATCATCCGGGGTTCCAACCTCGGTCTTGACGTGAAGAAGATCGAGGAGCAGAGGCCCGTGGTCGCCAGGATGCTGCGCGAGCGAGCCTCGAAGAAGAAGTAACGGGATCGGATCGCAGGGTTTTCGCGGGTCCACCCCAACGCGGCATCGACGGGAGTGCGGATTTGCGGTTGAGTTGCCTGAAGTAATGAAATCTGGTGCTTCCATGATGAATATGACCTTACGCCTCTGCCTGTCTATCCTGCTGCTGGCCCCCTGTGTCAGGGCTGAAGAGACGAAACCTGTCCGGACCGGCCAGGGGGAGGGCATCTACGAGACCGTCCCGGGCTGGCCCAAGTACCCGGAAGGCAAGCAACTCGGGAACCTGCACGGGGACCTGGCCGCCGACAGCAAGGGCAATGTCTACGTCGCCACCGGGAACACCATCCAGGTGATTGGTCCGGATGGAGTCTACAAGGGGGACATCCGCACCAAGTCGGGCAAGGTTTTCAAGGCTGTGCACGGCATGAAGGTGCGCAAGATGAAGGGAGAAGAATTGCTTCTTCTTGCCATGCCCCGGATCAAGCGGGTGGTGGCGGTAAAGCCTGATGGAACGGTGGTGTGGCAGATCATCGGCCCGCCCGAGGTGCCGGGCATGTACGGGAGCAGGGGGGAATACAATCCGACCGACCTTGATGTGACTCCGGACGGCCGGGTCTACGTCGTCGATGGCTACGGCAAGTCGCTGGTCCACCTTTATGACAAGGAGCGTAATTACGTGAAGAGCTTCGGGGGGAAGGGCAAGGAAGACGGCAAGTTCGACATCTGCCACAATATCCTGGTTGATACCCGTAGCGGGACGCCGACCCTGTTGATCAGCGACCGGCAGAACAACCGGCTGCAGCAGCACGACCTGGAAGGGAAATTTCTCCGGACCATCGATGCCGGACTGGGACGCCCCTGTGCCGCGGATATCCACGGGGACCTTCTGGCGGTTGGTGAACTGGATGGACGGGTTTCACTTTACGATCCGGACTACAAGGTGGTTTCCCGCCTCGGGGATGAGCACAAGGAGCGTAAAAAGGCCAGCAACCAGGTTGGACCCGATCACTGGCACGAGGGGGACCTGATCGCCGTGCATGGCTGCACGTTTGATTCCAAGGGAGACCTCTATGCCCAGGAGTGGAATGTTCATGGGCGAGTCACCAAGTACAGGAGGGTGAAGGCCAAGTAGGAGCAGTCCGCAGGTCGGGCGACTCCTGCGGGTCGCCTCCCTTCCCCGCCAGCATGGCAGGGCTCGAATAGTTGACAGGGTTGCGCCGAATCTACCCCTCAAATTTCAGGTAGACGCACTTGCGGTGGAGGTAGTGGTTGAGGCCGTGGATGCCGTCGTCGCCTCCAAGGCCGCTTTCCTTGAGCCCGCCGTGAAAGCCGTGGATCGACTCACCCGGCCCGCGGTTGATGTAGAATTCACCACACTCAAGGTCCCGGATCGTGCGCATGATCCGGTTCATGTCGTTGGTGAAGAGGTAGGCCGCCAGGCCGTAGCTTGAATCGTTGGCGAGCTCCAGGGCCTCGTCGAAGGTATCGAATTCCATGAGCGGTACGACCGGGCCAAAGATTTCCTTCTGCATGATCTCCATGTCCTGGCGCACCCCGGAAATAACAGTCGGCTCGTACCAATAGCCCCGATCGAACAGACCGCCGCTGCGGCGGTTGCCCCCGGTGAGCACCTCCACCCCGGCCTTCCTCGCGTTTTCCACGCAGGCTTCCACCTTCTCCAGTTCCTCCCTGCTCACCTTGGGACCGATCCGGGTGTCCTCCTGAAGGGGATCCCCCAGGTTGAGCTTCCCTACCTCAGCGAGGAACTTCTCGGTGAACTCGGAGGCGATGTTTTTCTGCAGGTAGGTGCGTTCGTTGGCGATGCAGATCTGGCCGCAGTTGAGGAAACGCGAAAAGACAGCGGTGTCCACGGCGGCATCCAAGTCGCAGTCGTCCATCACGATAAAAGGCGCCTTGCCCCCCATTTCCAGTGAGACGAGGGCAACATTGTCGGCGGCATTGCGAGCGATGCGCTTTCCGGTTGGCACGCTGCCGGTGAAGGTGATGAGTCGGGCGGTGGGGTCCTTCACCATCGCTTCGCCCACGGTCTCCCCGGGGCCACAGAGGACCTGGAACACGCCGGGGGGAACACCGGCCGCTTCGGCCAGCCGGGCGATTTCGAGAGCGCTCAAGGGAGTGTCCTCATGAGGTTTGAGGACGAGGGCATTTCCGGTGATGAGAGCGGGTGCGATCTTGCGCACCGCAACCGCGAAGGGGAAATTCCAGGGGATGATCCCGGTCACCACGCCCACCGGGCTAGGGACGATCCAGAGCTGTTCATTGGGTTTGTCCGGAGTGAGGATTTCGCCATCGATGCGGCGGTCGAACTCTGCATAGTAGCGAAACCATGAATTGCCGAAGTCGAATTCCCCGCGGGCTTCGTTGATTGGCTTGCCCACTTCCTGGCTGATCACGCGGGTAATGTGGTCGCGGTTCTCGTCGAGGAGGTCTGCCCACTTGCGGAGGATATTTCCCCGCTCCACTCCGGTCAGGCGGGCCCAGGAATACTGGGCCTTGCGGGCGACCTGGTAGGCCTCCGTGATCTGTGTTCCGGTGGCCACCGGGATTTCCGCAATGGTCTCCTCGGTGGCGGGGTTGATCACGGGATGGGTGCCTTCCCCATCGTCCCACCTGCCGTTCAGGTACATCTGGTAGTCGCTCATGGCAGGAGTCGATTAACCAGAAATGGCTTCGGGAGGCCAGACGGCAGTTCGCTCTTCAGGTGCCGGGCCCGGAGGGGGCCTTTGGTTCCTCCTGCGTTTCCCGGAGCCTGTTGGGCGGGATCAATGCGGCGCTGAAGCGGATGGACACCAGGTAGCCTGCCCCTTCCCGCCCGGTAGAGAGCAGGATGGAGTGCTGATCCGGGGTGTGCCAGAGATGTGAGCCAAGGAGCTTGCCCTCCTGCAGTTCTTCCTGCGGGGGATACCCGGTCGTCTGGACCGGTTTGCCATGATGTTCCTGCAGGAGAGAAATCAGGCTGGTCCAGGTCTTCTTGAGGGCTTTGGCATAGTCGATCTGGGCGACCGTCCTGCTGCGCAGGGTGACCTCCTGTAGTTCGTCTTTATCGGTCCAGTGGAAGAACAGTTCGTAGGGTTCGGTGGCGATGGTGGTCTGGTAGATTCCGTTCAGTCCGGTGCGGCCTGTCAGTCGATCATCGAGGGATTTGCTGGCCACCAGGCTCTCCTTGAGTTTCTTCTCCACGGTCCGGCGGTTGTCACCGTAGGCGAGGTTGTCGAAGCAGGATCCCTTGAGTCCACCATGCACCTTTGCCGCGGTTTTCCGGAGGCGTTCGCGGACCCAGGCCCGGTCACTGGGATGCAGGTTCTCCCAAGCCACGGTAACGATTTTTTTGTCGAGCCTTCGCAGAACAACGCTTGATCCATCACTGGAGAGGAACTCCGCCCGGAAGCTGCGGTTGCCACTTGCGCTGCGCCAGGAGCGCGACTCGGCAACTAGGCGGTTTCCCACCATGAGCGCCAGGGCCAGGATGAAGAAGGTGGTAAGTCGGTTCATTAAGGGGAGAAAGTTAGAGAGTCGCTCCTCAAGGACGGGGGAAATGGGCCTCCGAGCGGGCTTTCG
>JAAZXD010000225.1 GCA_014240355.1 Roseibacillus sp.
GGTGGGGTCCTGCTCCGGGTGCAGGAAAAGAGCACCTCCTCCGCCGTGTCTCGCTGGTGCTGACCGGGCTCGCTCCGACGGAGAGCGAGTTGGAGTCCTTCATGGCAGATGAATCCGATGGGGCTTATGAGAAGGTCGTGGACCGCCTTCTTGGGTCCCCGCGTTTTGGCGAACGATGGGCCCGGCACTGGATGGATGTTGTGCGCTTTGCAGAGACGAAGGCCTTTGAGGCTGATTACACCATGCCATATGTGGACCGCTACCGCGACTACCTGATCCGGGCCTTCAACAGTGATATTCCGTATGACCAGTTTGTGATGGAGGCCCTGGCTGGTGACCGGTTGGAGAAACCACGCCTGAACGGGGAAAGCGGGATCAACGAGTCGGTGATCGGTCCAGGCTATCTTTATCTCACCGACGGACAACACGGTCCTCCCGACATACATGGTGACGAAACCAGTATCTTCGACAGCATGATCAAGGTCTGCGGGGTGGCCTTCCAGGGCCTGACCGTGAACTGTGCCAAATGCCACGATCATAAGTTCGATGCTATCACGGAGAGGGACTACTATTCTTTCTACGGCATGCTTCGCAGCTCTCGGTTGCACTATGCGAACATCGCGCCGCCCGAAAAGAAGGCGGAAGTGGAAGCGCGCCTGCGCCGGGCCAAGCAGGAGCTCATGGCGGACGTCTTTCGGGCAGTGGAGAAGGAGGCAGCCGGAATTGGGCAGGCTCTCCCACTGATCGAGGAGTTCGAGAAAGGGGTTCGTTTTGAGATCCTGCAGCAGAAGTTGAACCTTCCGCTCAAGAAGGGAGAGAAACAGGAGGGTCGACTCGCAACGTTCGTCAAGGAGAGCGAGGAGGGGCTCAAGGCCCTGGCATCCCGGTCCGGGGTTGATGCGGACCTGCTTCTGAAGTGGTTTCGCTGGAAGCACGACAAGAACATCCCTCCGGAACTCGCCGGGTTGAAGGCCATCATAAATGACAAGCCCGTTGCAGAAGTTGAGGCGGCGTCTTCCCGGGGGGACACCTCCAATGAAAACTACCGGTTTGGAATGCAGTCTGACTCGCTGGGAAAGTGGATTGCGAGTGGCCCGGGATTTGTCAGCGCCGATACCGATGGGTTTCTGCTTTCCCAGGGCGGGGACCAGGTGATCCGGGCAACAATCGGCACGGGGGTGTCTACCGGAACGTTGTCCTCGCGACTCGACGGGGTGCTCCGTTCGCCCGACTTTATTCTTGATGGGGGAGCGGTGGATCTCTGGGTGCGCGGACGTCATGCAACGGTGCGACTGGTGGTTCGCAACTACGAACTGACGGGCAAGGGGCCAACCACCGGCCGCCTGAAGGTGGGAGTGAATTCCGACAGCTGGAAGAAGATCAGCTTTGGGACCCACCTGTGGAAGGGGGAGCCAGCTTTCCTTGAGATTCAGCACCAGGGACCGGGGATGGATTGCCTGGGACGGAATGGTCGTCCTCCTGCGCCGGCGGAAGATGCCTGGGTGGCCGTGGCTGCCGGCAAGCTGCCCCAATGGCTCGGGGTATGGAGCGGTCCTGCCCGCAGTGAAGACCGGGCGAAGGCCGTGGCGCTGACCATCTCGAGGATTGCGGAGTCGGCCCGCAAGGGCGTAATCAGGCCGGGGCAGCGGGAAGTTCTGGGCGCCCTTCTGCAATCCGGGTTAATGCGCCCCGATCCCGCCAAACATCCGGAGATCAAGGGCAAGCTGGAGGCATTCCGCAAGATCTCGAGAGAGCTCCCAAGCCCTGTCTATGTCCGCAGTGTTGTTGATGGGGTTCCAATCGATCAGCCGGTCTACATTCGGGGAGACCACCGGAATATCAGCGAGGAAGCCAATCCCCGGCATTTTCTCGACGGATTGGGTGGTGCTCAACTTAACGATGGAGGAAGTGGTCGTCTGGACGGGCGAAGAGGGTGGCGAGCGCAGACAACCCGCTTACGGCCCGGGTGCGGGTGAACCGCATCTGGTCCCGCGTATTCGGTCGCGGGCTTCTGGCCTCGGTAGATGATTTCGGCAAGATGGGGGGTAAGCCGAGTCACCCGGAGCTGCTCGATTACCTTGCGCACTCTTTCGTGGAAAACGGGTGGTCGACGAAGAAACTGATCCGCAAACTGGTTCTCGCCCGGACTTTTCAAATGAGCTCGATCCCGGGTCCGGGCATGCTCACAGCCGATCCCACGAATCTTTATCTCCAGCGGATGCCGGTAGGACGCATGGATGCGGAGGCCATCCGCGACCACATTTTGTCCTGCAGCGGCGAGCTGAAGAACGACCTGTACGGTCCGAGCATTGCGGTGAATATAGACGATCAGCCCAACAGTCGGGCTAAGCCACGGAGTGGGCCATTGGATGGCAATGGGAGGCGTTCGGTCTATCTTGAGATGCGGCGTAACTTCCTTTCATCCTTTCTGCGCATCTTTGACCTGCCTAATGCGACTGAGCCGGCCGGTCGACGTAATGTCACCAACGTCCCTGCCCAGGCGCTGGCCCTCTTGAACGATCCCTTCGTTCACCAGCAGGCGCAAAGCTGGGCCCGGCGGGTCATGGCCGGGGGAGGGACGGTAGACGACCAGTTGAGGAAGGTGCACCGACAGGCCTTCGGGAGAGAAGCCACCGAGGCGGAGTTACAGTGGGGGCGGAAGGTGCTCAAGGAACTGGGTGGCGCCACCGAGGCGGCCTGGAAGGGCCTCTGCCATCTCATGATCAATCGAAAGGAATTCATTTATGTCTTCTAAGGATCATTCCGAATACGGTCTGCCGTTGACCCGGCGGCACTTCATGGACCGCGGTGCCCTCGGTTTCGGGAGTCTGGCCCTCGCTGGCGTCCTGCAGAAGGAGCGGGCTTCCGCCACACCATGGGAACCCAGGCCCACGCATTTTTCTCCCAAGGCCAGGAGTGTGATCTTCTTCTACATGGATGGGGGGGTCTCGCAAGTGGACAGCTTCGATCCCAAGCCGCTGCTGGCCAAGGAGAACGGACAGCGACCGAAATTCACGGTGGACGCTACCGTATTCAACAATAACGGGAACATCCTCAAGAGTCCGTGGGAATTCAAACAGTACGGCGAAAGCGGCATCCCCGTCAGCGGTCTCTTCCCCCACATCGCAGCCCATGCCGACGAGTTGGCAGTGATCCGGTCCATGACCGCCTTTTCTCCGAATCATCCCAATGCCAACTACGCTCTTCACAGCGGACACGTCCTCTCGGGTCGACCGAGCATGGGCGCGTGGGCGTCCTACGGACTGGGAACCGAGGCGGAAGATCTCCCGAGTTACGTGGTTCTGCATGGTGGACAGGTTCCCTCCGGTGGAATGCAGATGTTCGGGAGCGGGTTTCTTCCGGCCACTCATCAGCCCTCGACCTTTGCGACCGGGAAACCGGTGCTGTCCAACATCATCCCGCGCGAAAAGGAACTCTCCTACCAGCGCCGGAAGCTGCAGTTGCTGGGAGAGATTGATGGTTCCCTGGCGCAAGAATACGAACATGTGGAGGCAATTCAGTCGGCCATCCTGAACTATGAAATGGCGGCTCGGATGCAGTTGGCGGTTCCAGATGTGGCTGATATCTCAGGCGAATCGGAAGCGACCAGGAAGGCCTACGGGCTGGATGCCCGCTACAACAACACCCGGACCTATGGCAGGCAGTGCATGATGGCGCGGCGGTTGGTGGAAAGAGGGGTGCGCTTCGTCGAGTTGACCATCAACCCGGGGAATGGTGATCGATGGGATCAGCATGGGGGACTCCGGGATGGGCATTCCAAGAATGCTCTCGCGGTGGACCAGCCGATCGGTGCTCTCATCGGGGATCTCAAGGCCCGAGGCCTGCTGGAATCCACCCTCCTCGTCTTCAGCGGTGAGTTCGGACGCACCCCGTTCGCACAGGGTCGGGACGGACGGGATCACAACCCGCAGGGTTTCAGTCTCTGGATGGCAGGAGGAGGAATCAAGGGGGGCACCATCTATGGGGCCACCGACGAGTACGGCTATCGGGTGGTCCAGAACAAGCTAACGGTTCACGATCTGCACGCCAATATGCTCCACTGTCTCGGGATGGATCACAAGAAGCTGACCTATCGCTACGGGGGCCGCGATGTGCGCCTGACTGATGTGCATGGGGAACTGGTTCCTGAGATCCTGACGTAATAAGGAGGTGCTCCACAACTTGTGGCTGGCACAGGAGACCCGTCTGACTGACGATCCCGCCCAGATGTCCACCAGAACACAAAGATGGCCGGCGATGACCGGGTTGATCATGGTCCTGAGCGTAGCCCTTGCCTGGGGAGCCGGATCCTGTCCGGCTGCGGCCAAGCCCAACATCCTCTTTATCCTGATCGATGACATGGGCTGGATGGATCTGGGGTGCCAGGGGAACAGTCACCTCCGCACCCCGAACATCGACAGGTTCGCGACCGAGGGCATGCGATTCACCGATGCCTATGCGTCTGCTCCGGTGTGTTCTCCCACCCGCGCGGCCCTGATGACGGGTCACTCGCCCGCCCGCCTGCACCTCACCAACCATCTTCCGCACCAGGATCGCTTCACGCCGGAGAAGTCGAAACTCCTTCCAGCCGAAATGCGTGATCATCTGCCGCTGGATTATACCACCATCGCGGAACGCCTCCGGGACGAAGCCGGTTACGCCACGGCTTTTATAGGGAAGTGGCATCTCTACAAGGGGAGGGAGGAGGAATATGCCGCCCACAACCAGGGATTTGATCTCAACATAGCGGGCTGTTCCTACGGCGGTCCTCCCACCTTCTTCGATCCCTACCGCATTCCCTTCCTCAAGGATCGCAGGGAGGGTGAATATCTCCCGGATCGACTGGCGGATGAGACGGTCACCTTCATGCGTCAGCAGGTGAAGGCGAAGAAGCCCTTTTATGTGGCCCTGTGGAACTACACCGTGCACTGGCCGATGGAGGCGCCGGAGGAGTTCGTCGCGAAGTGGGCGGACAAGCCGAAGGCCGGGTATAATCACAAGGTCTACCCCGCCATGCTGGAGACCATGGACCTTGCGATCGCGCGCGTCCTGGCGGAGTTGAAAAAACTGGAGATCGAGGAGGAGACGTTCGTGGTCTTCACCTCCGACAACGGACCCTTCGGGGGAGTGGGGGATGCGCGTCCCCTGCGCGGGGACAAGGGGCATCTTTACGAGGGCGGAATCCGGGTGCCGCTTATCGTGCGCTGGCCGGGCAAGGTGGCAGCGGGCAAGGTGAGCGGGGAACCCGTCATTCTAACAGACTTTTATCCGACTCTGCTGGAGATTGCGGGCCTGAAGACAAGGAAGGAATACCCGGGAGATGGCGAAAGCCTTCTTCCTCTCCTGACTGGCAGGGGCGCCCTGCAGCGGGAGGCGATCTTC
>JAAZXD010000226.1 GCA_014240355.1 Roseibacillus sp.
CCGGGGAATCTTCGAGCAGATCGGGGTTGAGCATCCCCCGCTCTAGAGTCCCTTCCCGGCAGACCCTTCCGCCACCTGAAACCACCAGAGAACCATGCCATTTGCCATCATCACCAGGGACAAGCCCGGACACACCGGGGTGCGCGCATCCCATCAGTCCGCTCACAAGGCCTACCTCGACCAGCACAGGGAGATTCTCCTCGCCGCCGGGGCCATGCTCGATGATGAGGCGATCGAGGCCCATGGCGGCGTTCTCCTCGTGGATGTGGAGACCAGGGCCGCGGCAGAGGAATTTGTCCGCAACGACCCCTTCCAGGCAGCAGGGCTTTTCGGAGAGATCCTGATCACCCGCTGGCGGAAGGCCTTCTTCGACCGCCAACGGCTGGTGGAGCTCTGATCCCAGACAGGCCGCGGAGCGGGGATCGACAGTGTGGCCCTGTCTGCTAGATAGAAGCCCATGCGCACCACCAGCCTCCTTTCCTTGCTGGCCCTCCTGGCCACCGGTCCCTCCACCCTGGCGAAGGAGTTCCGGCTCTACTATCTGGGTGGACAGTCGAACATGGACGGCTACGGAAAGGTGGCCGAACTGCCGGAAGACCTGAAGGCAGGCAAGGGTTACGAGGGCGTCTCCATCTTCCACGGCAACATGGGGCTGGATGGCAAAAAGCCCGATGGCCGTGGTGCCTGGATGCAACTCAAGCCGGGTCATGGACGCAACTTCAAGTCCGACGGGTCCAGGCACAGTTACTCGGACCGCTTCGGGCTGGAGCTCACTCTGGCCCGCACCCTGAAGAAGCAATATCCCGATGCCCACATCGCCTTCATTAAGTACTCGCGTGGGGGAACGGCCATCGATTCGAAAGCGGAGGCCCAGAAGCGCTTCGGGGCCTTGAATCCGGACTGGAACGGCGGCGCAGGCGAAGGCAGGGGCGTCAACCAGTACGACCACTTCCAGGCCACCCTGAAGCACGCCTTTGCGGACAAGGATCTCGATAATGACGGCGAGACCGACACGCTTGTGCCCTCCGGCATCTTCTGGATGCAGGGCGAGAGCGATGCGGACAGCGAGGAAGTGGCCCGGCGCTACGAGTCCAACCTCGGTGAACTCATGAACCTCATCCGCAAGGACCTGGGCGAAAGCGACAAGAAGATCCCCGTCGTGATCGGGCGTATCACCGACTGGAAGGTCTGGAAGTTTGGAGGGATCATCCGGGAGGCACAGGCCTCCTTCGTCAGAAAGGACGGCCGGGCCGCCCTCGTCACCTCCACCGATTCCTACAAGAACTCCGATCCCTGGCACTACGACACCGCGGGATACCTCGACCTCGGGAAAAAGTTCGGGGAGGCCGTAATCTCCCTCGAAAAGAACTCTGCGAAATGAACGCACTCGCCGAGCCCCTGCTCCAGCGATCCGACTGGCTGCAGGCCGCGGCCAGTCATCGCGCAAGGGCCCGCACCTGGACGCAACCCACCCGCGACCGCAGGGCACGGGGCGAGAAGCATCCGGTAGATGACTTCCTGCACACCTACTACCGGCTCTCGCTCGGCAAGCTGGAGCGCTGGCATCCGGGTTTCGGCGTGGCGATGGAGGACTGCGTGGAAGCCCGGTGCGCCTTCCCGGAAAGGCACTACCGTTTTAAGGATGGAACCTGCAGGGTGGATCCGGATCTCCTTGAGGAGAAGGCCCGGGAGCGGTTGCGCTTTACCCTGCGCCTCCTCCGCGCCACCCGGTCCCGCCCGCCCAACTTCGCCTGTCATGGCCTGCACGAATGGGCCATGGTCTACCGCGGGACCATGGTGCGACACCGTGAAACCGTTCCCCTGCGCCTGCCCCAGGAGGAGATCGACACTCTCGTACGATCCCAGCCGCTCTGCTGCAGCCACTTCGATGCCTTTCGGTTCTTCGCTCCGGAAGCCCAACTGCTCAACCACCTGCAACCCGATCTCTGGGCCCGCGAGGACAATGAGCAACCCGGTTGCATCCACGCAAACATGGATCTCTACAAGTGGGCGGCCAAGTCGCTGCCCTGGATTTCAAGCGATCTCCTGTGGAAGTGCTTCCACCTCGCCCTGAAGGCGCGCGAGATCGACATGCGGGCGAGCCCCTATGACCTCAGCGGGTTCGGCTATGAACCCATCGCGGTGGAGACCATGGCCGGGCGCAGCGCGTACGAGCAGGAACAGCGTCTCCTCGCCGAGGAGGCCCGGCCACTGCGGGACGGTCTCATCCGCCAACTGGACAAAGTCCTCGCGACAGACTGACTCCGCTCATAAAGTGATCCACGATGTTTCCACGGACAGGAACCCTCCTGAGTGCCGGCTGCCTCGGCCTCCTTCTGGGGTCCTGTGCGACGGAGAACGGCAGGCCTCCGACCGGAGGCCCAAAGGCCCCCATGGACTTCGCGGTGGATACCGGGGGCGGCCGCATGTTTTACAGGGGAACTGCTTTCATTCCCCGCGGTTTCAATTCCAGGGAAGTCTTCGATCTCGATGTACAACTCTCCCGGTGGGGCAATCCTCCTGCCAATGAGGCAAGCCGCAGCGCCGGCAGCGTCCTGACCGGGACATTCACCGGGAAGGGCCGCTACCAGCCCCTGGGAAACGGCGAAGGAGAAATCCAGCTCGCCCGGGGACGCCTCCAACTCCGGGGAGTGATCCTCGATGACGGCCAGGAACTGGACGGGGAGTGGTTCCTGGACGGTCGACACGGGGGCGGTTTTCGAATGACGCGCAAGGGGCATCTTTTTCCCTCGAGTCACTGACCGGTCCCGCGTCCCGAATTGCGCGCCAGTAGTCCGCCATGTCGCACAGGTCGACGCCGGTTCTCACTTCACTCCTTTCCTGTGGCTTGCTACGGGGAGCGCATTCCGCTACCTCTTCCATATCGCATGATTCCCAACGTCCTCGCCGATCGCTACGCCTCCCCGGCCATGAGGAAGATCTGGTCCGCGGAGGGCCGCATCGTTCTTGAACGCGACTTCTGGATCGCGGTCATGAAATCCCAGCGCGAACTGGGCCTGCCCATCCCGGAAGAGGTCATTGCCGACTACGAAAACGTGCGGGAAGAGGTCCACCTGGACTCCATCCAGGAGCGGGAGCGGATCTCCCGCCATGATGTGAAGGCCCGCCTTGAGGAATTCAATGACCTCGCCGGCCACCAGGAGATCCACAAGGGCATGACTTCGCGGGATCTCACCGAGAACGTGGAGCAACTGCAGGTCTTCTCCTCCCTGCGGATCATCCACGACAAGGCGGTGGCCAGCCTGTCCGCCCTCGCCCGGCGGGCTCATGAATGGCGGGACGTGATCATTGCGGGAAGAACCCACAACGTTGCGGCTCAACCCACCACCTTTGGCAAGCGCCTTGCGATGTTTGGCGAAGAAATAATCGATTCCTTCGGGCACTTCGAGCACCTCATCGAGAGCTATCCGGTGCGCGGCCTGAAGGGCGCGGTGGGAACGCAGATGGACCAGCTCTCCCTCTTCGAGGGTAACCCCGACAAGGTCAGGGAGCTGGAACGCGGGATCGCCTCCCACCTCGGCCTCCCGAGCGACTGGGTGTGCGTGGGCCAGGTCTATCCCCGTTCGCTGGACCTGCGGACGGTCTCCGCCCTCACCGAACTCACCTCCGCCCCGTCCTCGCTGTGCACCACCCTGCGCCTGATGGCGGGTCACGAACTGGCCTCGGAAGGTTTCGCCAGGGGACAAACCGGGTCCAGTGCCATGCCCCACAAGATGAATGCCCGTTCCTGCGAACGGGTGAACGGCTTCCACATCATCCTGAAGGGATATCTCTCGATGGGAGCGGGTCTGAGCGGCACGCAGTGGAACGAGGGCGACGTCTCCTGCTCGGTGGTCCGGCGCGTCATGCTGCCCGATGCCTTCTTCGCGGCAGACGGCCTCTTTGAAACCTTCCTCACCATCCTGAGCCAGATGCAGGTCTTCGCCGGGACCATCGGCAGGGAAAACGAACGCTACATGCCCTTTCTCCTGAGCACGTCCTTCCTGATGGCTGCGGTCAAGGCCGGGGCAGGTCGCGAAACCGCCCACGCGGCCATCAAGGAACACGCCCTGGCCGTGGCCCAGGAACTACGCGAAGGCACGATCCCCTGCAATGATCTCCTCGACCGCCTGGCGGCGGACGAGCGCATTCCCGTTTCCCGCGAGGACCTGCAGGAAGTCTTCGAGGCGGGACAAGGCAACACCGGTGCCGCCACCTCCCAGGTCGATGCTTTCATTCAGGCCGTCTCCAGCCTTGCCGAGCGTCATCCCAATGCGGCCGCCTACCAACCGGGCGACATTCTTTAGCACCCCGACTATTGCCCGGCAAACTCCCCCTGACGGGAGAGCGGACCGCTCCGCAGGCGCAGCGGCGACTACTTCTTCTCGTCCTTCTTCTTCTGCAGTTCGCGGTGCTTTTTCTTGGCCTCACGAAACACCTTGCTGCCTTCCTCATGGATCTCCTTACCGGAAGTTGTCCCGAGAACTTCCTTCATCTCACCATCGAGAACCACCACCAGGGGGTAGGTGTTGCCCGCTGCACTGAGGCCGGTCACGAGAGCCTCCGGAACACCATTCTCCTTGCCCCGCGAAGCATCGGCCACTTCCTGGTAATCTCCCTTCACCATCAGGCAGAATGACTTGAGTGCCCTGATCGCATCGTTGGTGGCTTCGATTGAACGCGCCACCCCCTCGTTCTTGGCGTCCCAGATGCGGGGAATGAAGATGAAGGCAAATCCCTTCCCCTCCTCCTCAGCCACCTTCTCCGCTTCCTTGAGTTTCTCCCACTCTACAACATCGCGGGGCCAGCGCACCTTGGGAGCGGCGGAGGCCAGGGAACCGACGAGAATAATCAGAAGCAGGATGGCGGACGTTTTCATGACCGTAGTACGGTAAACCAACCCCGGATATTTGGAATTCCATTCTGCAATTTCCCCACACAACCTCAATCACCACCCTCGGTGTGCCTGGCGAGAAGCCAGAGGAGATCCGAGAGGCGGTTGAGGAACACGGGGATGGCGTCGTTCGAAACTTCCTCTCCCAGCGCCAACACCCGGCGTTCCGCCCGCCGGCACACCGTCCGGGCAAAATCGAGTTGGGCACCAGTCCGGTTGCCTTTGGCACCGGGGCGAGCCCAGCCTTCGAAACTGATTCCCCCGTCCTCAAGGTCCCTTGCCAGGCTCTCCACCATGGCCACTTCGTCCGCCCCGATGGAGGGATGTCCGGATTCCCCGTAACATGCGGCATCCTCAGGAAGAACCGCCAGTTCTCCCATCAGTCCAACCAGATGCCCCTGCAGCCGATCGATGGAATCTCCGAGGTCTGCCACGATATCGATTCGCGCCAACCCGAGGACG
>JAAZXD010000227.1 GCA_014240355.1 Roseibacillus sp.
CGCATAACGGTCCGGGTCAGCGCCCACCGCGATAACCTTGGCATCGCAGGCAAATTCGCACTGGGCCATGAGGCGGGAGCGCAGCCACCATACAAGTGGGTTAAACCAGTAGACCAGACAGGCGCACTGGGCGGCCAGATTGGTCCAGAGGTCGCGGCGAGCCACGTGTCCGAGTTCATGCAGGAGTACCATACGCAGGGTGCCTTCGTTCCAGTGGACACTACTGGAGGGGAGATAGACCACCGGGCGGAAAAGGCCGGCGATGAAGGGGGACATTCCGTGGGGATGCAGGCGCACCCGGATCTTGTGCCGCAGGCCCAGTTGCAGGCGACAATTTTCCACGGTGCGCTCCATTGCCGGGTCTCCGGAATCGATCGACCTGGCTCGCCAGCGATTGAGCGAAACGAAGTCGGCTGCCAGGCGCAGGGTGAAGAGGAGAAATCCTCCCATCCAGAGGAGGGGGAACCATGAGATGGTTGCGGAGACTGCTCCAGGTTGCGCCGGCGCCGTCAGGGCGGGAAGTTCCACCATCAACTTGGGCAGTTGCGCCAGGAAGGGCAGAGCCAGAAGCGTGAGGAGGCTGCCCAGAGTCAGAAGGGGAGACTGGGCCGGATCCCGTCGACCGGTCAACCAGACGGCCAGAACCGCGAGAAGCGAAAGAGCGGCACTGGTGAGAAGAAGGGACATGGTCTGAAGGAGTGGTCGCTGTTAAGTAGGCAGAGCGTCGCCGGACCTACTTTTGCCTGATCAATTCCCGGATGCCGTCGATTTCCTTCTTGCTGAGCTGCTGGTCGCGCGGATCGAGCAGAGCGGCCACCAAGTTTTCCGGTTTCCCTTCGAAAAATGTGCGCAGGAGGCTGTCGAGGGCCGTGCGTTTCGCCTTTCTCGGGGACTTGGCTCGGTAGACGTAGCGCCGGCCCTCCTTCGAGTGGCTCACCATCTCCTTCCCCTCCAGGGTGGCCAGCAGGGCCCGCACGGCTGAGTAGGATGGAGGATCGGGCAGGCTCTCCTGGACTTCCTTGGCGGTGGCCTGGCTCAGGCGGTAAAGAATCTCGAGAATCTGGCGCTCGCGGCGCGAGACTTGCCCTTTCTCGAATCGGTTCATAAGGCCACTCTAAGAGTGTGCTATAAAACCCGCAATAAAAATGTTAGAAAAACAGCAGAAAACAATTGACGACTGGATCTAATTGCTGTTTTTTTAGCATAGATGAAAGCAAAAGTGTCCCCGTGGTGGAATGGTTGTTGGGGTCTGGTGTTGGTGCTGGGACTGCCCCTGTTTCTGAATAGCTGTGCTTCCTATGATTCCCCGGCGGCGGGTGCCGTTCAGGGGGAGACTTCCCGGAACCTACCGGTGGGGGACTCGTCGGAGCAGCGGGCCTTGGGTTCTCCCGGGGATAATGCCCTGGCGGCCTCGCCTGAATATTTCCGCAAGCCCACTCCGCGGCCCGGGTATGCTACCTCCTGGGGGGCCTCCATTGCCTCACGGATGACCTATACGAGTTTCCGGCGGTCGAGCGACACGCCGCACGGGGGCATAGCCAGCATTTACTACAACGACAAGCGGGGAGTAGAGGAGATGACCAGGAGGGGCGACTACACTTCGACAGGAAGAAAGCGGGCCGCCAATGGGCTGGTGGAGTGGGGGATGCGAAGTGGGTTCGGGATCATGCGGAACCACCATGCCGACGGGAAGCGCTATGTAGTTGGTCGCAAGAATGCGAGGTATTCCATCTCGGTGAAGAACAACTCGCGGGCCCGCCTGGAGGTGGTGCTGAGTGTTGATGGACTGGACGTGGTGGACGGAAAGTCCGCCAGTGTGAGGAAGCGGGGTTACATCGTGTGGCCGGAACAGACCATCGAGATCAAAGGGTGGCGGTCCAGTGAGAAGGAAGTGGCGTCCTTTGTGTTTTCCCCGGTGGCCGGATCCTACTCCAATCTCAGGCACGGGGAGAACCGCAACGTGGGTGTGGTGGGGCTGGCAGTGTTCACCGAGAAGGGCATCGATCCCTGGAGCGGACGGGCAGCGGACGGGCACAATCGCTTCGAGGCCTCGCCCTTTGCTGAGGCCCCCGCGAGCCGCGCACGTTAGCTTTGCCGGGGCGTCCCGCGTTTTATGGTCTGGCTTCCGGGACTCATGTCCCCGGTCTTGTTTCCGGGACCGGGTCTTCCCTGGTCTCATAGAGCATGAAGCCGCGGCGCTGGTAGTTGGGCAGGGCATTGGGATGGTCCTGATCGCAGGTGTGCAGCCAGACGTGGTGGACCGCTCCGAGGGTCCAGGCGTAGCGCACCACCAGGTCGAGAGAGGCACCACCCAGGCCCTTGCCCTGGGAGGGGCCTAGCAGTCCGAAACTCAGGATTTCCACGTCACCCTCGCGGTTGATCAATTCTCCGTAGCCAATGTCCTCTCCATCCATGACGAGCACCACGGTGCTGACCGGATTGGCCTTGAGGTAGTCGTCCCAGCGCCGGGTAGTCCATTCCGCGCAGGCAGTCCAGTTCCAGGCTCCGCCCACGTCCTTGTAGAAGCGCTCGTTCACCGCGCCGTCGGGCGGATCGATGATGCGAAGGCACAGGCTCTCCCTGGGGGTGGCCGCGACGAGGTCATCCGGCGATGTCATCTGCAGGTAGTAGGTCTTCATCAGGCTCCCGAGGGGTGGGACGATGTGAGATCAGGCGGAGGATTGCCAGCCTCGTGGATACAAAGGCGGGATCTGACTTCTCCCCATCTGGATTTCCGGACTTTTGAGCTTTCCGACTTTCGGGATTTCGGTTTACGATGGCCGTCCACTCCCCGGGCGATCGCGGGGGTTCCGTTTCGGCGGGAACCTCGAGGAAAGTCCGGACACCACAGGGCAGCGCGCCTCGTGAAAGCGGGGGCCGGGCCGGCGCAAGCTGACTCGGACGGAAAGTGCAGCAGAAAAAATACCGCCCCGAGTTTCGGCAAAGGGTAAGGGTGAAATGGTGGGGTAAGAGCCCACCGCTCCGAGGGTAACCGAGGAGGCACGGCAAACCCCGCGTGGTGCAAGACAGAACAGGGGAAGGGCTGCCCGCCCGCAGTATTCCCGGGTATTAGTCGCACCCCGCTTCGGCGGGGTCCAGCCGCTGCAAGGCGGATGGAAGAGAAATGATCGCCACCCCACGCGGGTCGCAAGGTCCGCCGAGGGGGACAGAATCCGGCTTACAGGGGAGTGGACTGTCCCGGGCCGGAAGGCGGGGGCAGGCTCGGACTTCCGGGCCATGCCTCAAATCCAGATTGCGCCTTGCGAATTGTGGATTTAACTAATCCCGTGTCTGAGTCGACCGAGTTTCTCTTCAAGTCGCGGGATCTTCCGGAGGGGCTGGGGCCCATGACGGTGAAGGAACTGCGCCAGGGTCTGCGGCGGGGCATGTTCATTTATCCCTTCATCGGAATCCATCTTCTGGCGGTGGTGGCCATGGCGGCTGAATTCAAGATGCAGGAGGTCGAGAAGTTTACCGAGTTTGCCGGTGTGCTCAACCTGCTTCTCTTCCTTCCCGGGGGGATGTTCTCGGGAGTTTTCTGGGCGGTGACCGGAGCGGTCTGCCTCTTGTTCATGCCGCTGGGCGGACTCGCCCTCATGGGGCAGGAACTGGAAAAGGGCAACCACGAGCTTCTGCTCATGACTCCCCTCTCACGCTGGAAGGTGGTGCGTGGGAAGTTCCTTGCGCTCTGGGGTCTCTGCCTGCTCACGTTCTCGTCCCTCCTGCCCTACCTCATCGTGCGCTATCTCATCGGTGGAATCGATGTCTGGCGTAACGTCGCAATGGCGCTCACAGTCGTTCTTTTCTCCGGGATGATGGCGGCGGCGGCGATCGGGGCCTCCTCCTTCACCGGGATTGCGGCCCGTATTGGCATCCTCATTCTCTTCCTGGGATCCATGCTGTTTTCCCTGGGCACAGTGGCCCTGGCAACTGGAGTGGTGACCAAGCACGCGGGAGTGGTCTTTCACCTCAACACCCTTTCGGTGGCCTTCTGCTACCTCACCTTCGGGCTGGCCCTGGCACGCTCGCGGATTCGACTTGTAGTGCACCAGTACGAGATCAAGCCGAGCTGGATGATCATCGGCCTTCTTATCCTCACTCCCTTTGTGGTCCTCATGGCGACCTTCATGACGTTATTCCATGCGGGAGGAGTGGGGCTGATTGGAATGGGCTTGGTGGGATGGTTTGCGGACCGGAGCCCCAAGGCGCCCAAGTGGGTGCAGGCCCCGGCGGCCAATATCCCGGGGATGGCTCCCCCGACTGGTATTCCGGGGTCACAGCCACCAGCGCCGGCTGGAAGTCCGCCCCCCCTGCCTCCCGGTCCGGATCCCGGTGCCGGGGAAGAAAAGGAAGGGGGATTGTAGGGGTTTCCCCCTTGCAAGAGGCAGGGATGGAGCATCCGTGCCCGGGCAGGAAGCGCATCATTTCTCTCGATGTTCTGAAAAAGAAGAATCGATTTCCAGTGAGAGGCCAGTTGGGCTAGAAACTCTTTTCGTGCCAGAGGCGGATCAGGAAGTGGAAGCAGATGGTCACGAGCCGGACCGGCGGAACTGGGTCTCGTTCTGGAGCCTGATGGGCCTGCAGGCCCAGAACGCGTTCAACGACAAGGCGCTGCAGTTCACCCTGGTTCCCCTGGGCGTGTGGGTTGCCGCAGCGGCTGGCGCAGGGTGGGGAGCTTGGCTGCCCCACGTGCTGGGGATGCTCATTCTTCTTCCCTTTATTCTGTTTGCGCCCCTCGCAGGGTGGGCCTCGGATACGTTTTCCAAGACTCGCGTCATTCGTCTTACGGCGTGGCTGCAGTTGGTTGTATTCGCGGTCGTTCTCTTCTCCTTCAAGGTGCAGGGCATTCGTCTTGCGGTGGCCTGTTTCTTTTTCCTCGCGGTGCAGTCTACGATCCTGAGTCCGGCCAAGAACGGGATCATCAAGGAGTTGGTCGGGTCCACGCGCTTGGGATTTGCCAGTGGCATCATGCAGATGTTCACCATCCTGGCGATCCTTGCGGGACAGATCCTCATTGGTATCTGGTTTTCGGCCCGCTTGGAATCCTCGGGAAGCGGTTGGGACGCAGGTCGTGTCCCGATGGTTCTGATCTGCCTTGGGGCGATCGTGACCCTGGTCATGGCGTATTCGATTCAGGTGATGCCTGCCCAGGCGAAGAAGCCCTTCCGCGCGGCGTTGCTAGTGTCTCACTTTCAACAGCTGAGCCAGCTTCTGAAGTCGAAGCCGCTTCGGCTCAGTGCTCTTGGCATCGCATATTTCTGGGCCTTCGGGGCCGTGGTGCAGTTCATCACCCTGCAGATTGCGGGGGAGCTTTATCCTGACGGGCATCCGAATTTCGGCCGGGCA
>JAAZXD010000228.1 GCA_014240355.1 Roseibacillus sp.
GAGATGGCCCTGCGCCTGCTGTTGAAAGGGGAGTTCGCGAGCGTCAATCACGGATCGTTCCGGGCCCGTGGTGGCGAGCGGATTTCCTTCCCGGCCGGGATTCCCTTTCACCGCTTGAAGTCGATGGATGATCACTGGCCCTACAAGGGAAAGACTGATTACGCTTTCCCTCACGACCATGGCTACCAGTTTCGCGGCTATCGCCTGGATGCGCTGCGGAGACCCACTTTTCAATACCGCTACGGCAATATCATGGTGGAAGACTTCTTCGAGGACCTTCTCGATGCCGACGGCAGGGCGTATTTCAGACGGACCATCCTGTTTGAATCACCGGACGCACCGCCGCTGTTCCATTTTCGTGCGGGTTCCGGGAAGAAGATCACGTCGCCATCGGACCATGACTTCGTCATTGATCAACTCCGGTTGCGCACGGCAGGCGATTACAGGGGAGTGGTCCGTGATGGCGATCCCGCGGCATTGCTGATCCCGCTGACGTTGTCTGCCGGGCGCTCCACTCTCACCCTTGAATACCGATGGTAAATGTCCGATTCATCCTGGTCCTGGTGATCGCCGCGATCCCTCATGCCCTTGTTGCCGAGGACCTCGGGGAAATGTGGGGCACGGCCCGGGAGGAAGAAAAGTACTACCCGATCGTGAACATCCCGATTCCGCCGGAGGTTCCGATGCGTCCGGGCAGTTTTGAGATCCTCCCGGACGGGCGGCTGGCGGTGGGCACCCGGCGGGGTGACATCTATTTCATCAAGGGCGCCTTCCAGTCTCCCCCCGAGCCGCGGTACCACCTCTTTGCCAGCGGGCAGGACGAGATCTTCGGACTCGCCTGGAAAGACGGAGCGATGACGACCACGCAGTTCGGGGAGGTCACCCGCATTTCCGATGTCGACGGGGACGGGATCGCGGACCGCTACGACACGTTGAGCAACAACTGGGGTTACGCGGAGGGCCACGAGTTTGCCTTTGGATCCAAGCATGATCCGGAGGGCAATATCTGGGTGGCCCTCGGGTTGAGCGGATCGTATCACTCGCGCAACCTCTTCCGGGGATGGGCGGTGAAGGTGACGCCGGACGGGAAGATGATACCGGTGTGCAGCGGGCTTCGGAGTCCGGGCGGGGTGGGTCCGAATGCGCAGGGGGTCATGTTCTGCATCGAGAGCCAGGGGCCATGGAACGGATGCTGCTCGTTGAAGCATCTCAAGCAGGGCGCTTTTCTCGGCCATCCTGCCAGTTACAACTGGTATCCCTTCGTTCCCGGCCTGGATGCGCCCGCGGTGGAGCCCGACAGCCCGTCCCGTCTGCAGGTTGAGAAGAAGCGGGTCAGGGAACTGGTGCCTCCCGTGGTGCGTTTTCCCTACATCAGGATGGGCCGCTCGATAGCCGGCTTCCGGCTCAACCAGACCGGAGGAAAGTTCGGTCCCTTCGAAAACCAGATCTTCCTGGGCGATTACACCCTGAGCATCATCCTGCGAGTGACCACCGAACAGGTCAACGGGGTGTGGCAGGGCGCGTGCTATCCCTTTCGGGAAGGCCTCTCCACGGGGATCATGCACGTGGAATTCTCCCCCAGGGGGCAATTGATTGTCGGCGGCTTCACGACCAACCGGCAGTGGCCGGTGCGCGGAACGGAACCATTTGCGATCCAGCGCATCGACTGGTCCGGCGTTGTGCCGTTCGAGATCAGGGAAATCAATATCAGGAAGGACGGGTTCCTGGTCACCTTCACCAAGCCAGTGGACAGGGACATCGCCTCCAGCACCGATGCCTACACCGTAACGACCTACACGCACAACTACGCCGCCGGCTACGGTAGTCCGGAGGTGGATCACACCACGCCCGAGGTGATCAGAGCCGTGCCCTCTGCCGACGGGTTGTCGGTGATGGTGCACCTGGACAAGACCACGGAAGGCCACATCCACGATTTCGATCTCGCCGGAATGGTGGGCCGGGACGGCGAGCGTCTCCTCCACACCAAGGCCTACTACACGGTGAACGAAATCCCGGATCACTAGCCTCCGGGCCGAACCCGATCATGGTCAGACTATTGCTTCCCTCACTCTGTCGCGCGGCCCTGCTTTTGAGTTGCAGCCCCGTCCTGGCCCATCCCGTTCCGGACAGTCCGCAGTGGTTGACCTATTCCGGAAATAAGGGCCCCGGTAAGGGCAGGCATATCGTGCTGATCTCCGCCGACCAGGAGTACCGTAGTGAACAATCGATGCCGATGATGGCAGGAATCCTGAGCAGGCATCACGGATTTGACTGCACCATCCTGTTTGGGGTCAATGACAAGGGGGAAGTCGATCCCACCATGCCGGTCTACCCGAAGAAAGGACAGGAGGCTGAGTTCAAATCCCACAACATACCCGGTCTCAAGCATCTCGCTTCGGCTGACCTGGTCGTCTTCTTTACGCGCCTCCTGACCCTGCCCGGTGAGCAGCAGGAGCGCATCGTCAGTTACATCGACTCCGGTAAACCGATGATCGCGCTGCGGACTGCGAATCATGGTTTTCGCGGAGCCTTGCCCTACAAGATTGACGGAAAGACCGTGAACTTCGGCCGGGATGTGCTCGGGGGGTCCTTCATGGGTCATCACGGCCGCTGGCACGCCGATTCGACCCGCGGCACGATTGTCAAGGAGCTGAAGGGGCATCCTATCGCGGTCGGGGTCGACGACATCTGGGGACCCTCGGATGTCTACCGGACCTACAAGGAGGGAACCGGGCTGCCGGAAGGGTGCACGGCCCTGGTCTGGGGACAACCACTGACAGGGCGAAACCATGATGACCCTCCCAATCCCGGGAAGGAACCGCTTCCCGTGGCGTGGTTCAAGACGTGGCAGACCAGCGAGGGAAAGAAGGCCCGCGTTTTCCAGTCCACGATGGGCAGCGGCAAGGACCTGGAGAGTGCCGGGCTCCGCAGGTTGATCATCAACGCTGCGTATTGGGGACTCGGAATGGAAGCTGCCATCTCTCCCACCCGCAGCGTCGACTACGTGGGCACCTACGAGCCACTCGCAAGCGGCTTCAATTACGAGAAGCTGGGAGTGATCCCCAAGCTGCCTGCTGCCTACAAATAGCAACCGGAGTCGGAGCTTGTGGAGCACTCGCTACCGCGTTTCAGAGAGGCGGGGAGGCAAGTAACGAGGGAGGGCATGGCGAGGTGCTTCATGGCAGTCGGTTGCGGGGTTCTTTTCGATCGGAACGGCACCGGAGGATGGGGGAATTCACCTGGTTGGTGGTCGGTCCTTACCCATCACGGCCCAGGTTTCTTCGGGAGAGACATCAGCAATATCCGGGCCGGGCGCATTCGAAGGAGCCAGGATGGCAAGAAACGTGACGTCCTGATCGAACGGGTTGCAGGTTCCGTGGACGATGTTCTCGGGAATGAGGACCGTCTCGCCGGAATTGACCCAGCCTTCAGGGTCTCAACCGTAGGTTTGAGTGGTCGGGGCGACTGGATTCGAACCAGCGACCTCTTCGTCCCGAACGAAGCGCGCTACCAAGCTGCGCTACGCCCCGACTGTGGGCGGGGAGGATGGGTCAATTCCGGCGCGGGGCAAGCGGAAAGGGGGTTTGGGAAAATTTTAGGAGAGCCCTCTGCTGGAGGAACGTCTTCAAAGAACCGGGCACATGTGTTTGATTGCCGGGAGGCTTCCGGTTAAGAGCAGTCAACCTACTGTGATGCGCTTCCCGGTTGTCCTGTTTCTTCTCCTCACGCTTCTTCCCGTGGTTGGCAGGGAGCGTCCCCACGTCCTCTTCCTTGCGGTGGACGACCTCAATGACTGGATCGGTTGTCTGAAAGGTCATCCCCAGGCGCACACCCCGAACATGGACCGCCTTGCCGCCCGGGGCGTGCTCTTCACCAATGCCCACTGCGTGGCCCCGGCCTGCAATCCTTCCCGGGCGGCGGTCTTCAGCGGTCGGAGGCCGGGCGTGACCGGGGTCTGGTCCAACCAGAGCGGCTCCCTCGCGCGCCGCTACCCGCAGGCTCGTCTCCTCAGCACCACCTTCGCGGAGTCGGGCTACGAAACCCTCGGGGCGGGTAAACTTCTCCACTCCCGGGGAGGGAAGTCCTTTGGAGAATACTTCGGAGTGAATCAGCGGTGGAGCCCGTTGTCGAAGGAGACGGTGAAGTACACCCGCAAGGAGCTTCCCAGCAAGGCAACGGCGAATCCACGCCATGTCACCAGGGACAGCCGTGGCCGCAAGGTGGTTCTGCCCCTCAACCGCATGCCTTCGGATCGCAAGCCGACGGAGACTGATGGCGAGTCCTTCGACTGGGGAGGATGGGATGTGCCGGATACGGATTTCGGGGATACCCGGATCACGGACTGGGCGATCGGCAAACTGAAGGAAGGGGGCAAGGAACCCCTGTTTCTCGCGGTGGGCTACTACCGTCCCCATATTCCTCTCTGGGCCCCCAAGCGGTTCTTTGATCGCTTCAAGGATGAACCGGGGAAGTTGCCGCCGGTCAGGAAGAATGACCTGGATGACCTTGGACAGGCGGGTCGCAAGTGGGCGCGGGAGGCGGTCACGGCAGGCAGCCATGCCACGGTAATACAATACGGCCAGTGGCAGGCTGCGGTGGAAGCCTACCTTGCCTGCACCACTTACGTGGATCATGAGATCGGACGGCTGCTCGAGGTTCTCGACCAAAGTGCGGTTGGCAAGAATACGTGGATCATACTGTGGTCCGACCACGGCTGGCACCTCGGGGAGAAGGAGCACTGGGGAAAGTGGACCGGCTGGGAGCGGTCGACCCGGGTTCCTCTCATGGTGGTCCCCCCCCGGTCACAGGCCGGGGAGTTTGCCGCAGGGGGATCGCGTTGCCACCAGCCTGTCAGCCTGCTCGACCTTTATCCCACCCTCGTGGAGCTTTGCGGGTTGAAGGGCCCGGGTAAGCTGGATGGCCAGTCCCTGGTTCCCCTGCTGCAGGAACCCTCCCGGTCTACGGGACGGGTAGTGGTCACTACCTTTGATCGGGGCAATGTCTCCCTGCGTAGCGACCGCTGGCGCTACATCCGGGATGCCAACGGGGAGGAAGAGCTCTACGATCTGAAGGCGGACCCCAATGAGTGGTCCAACCTCGCCGGTCGACCGGAACATGCCGCCACAAGGAAAAGGTTCGCCGCCCGTGTCTCGGGGAAGGATTAGGCGACCCTGTTGTCACTCCTCCACTCTCTGGAGGCGGAAGAACTGCTGTGACGCGTCAGGGAGTTGGATGGTGAAGATCTGCTCGGTGCTGTCCTGAAACGAATGGACCGATCCTTCCACACTTTCCCAGTTCTGCAGATCAGA